>NZ_JBICKH010000007.1:0-778 GCF_043103905.1 Pseudomonas sp. yb_2
ACGGAGCACGAGAAACTTTGTCTGAATATGGGGGGACCATCCTCCAAGGCTAAATACTACTGACTGACCGATAGTGAACCAGTACCGTGAGGGAAAGGCGAAAAGAACCCCGGAGAGGGGAGTGAAATAGAACCTGAAACCGTATGCGTACAAGCAGTGGGAGCCTACTTTGTTAGGTGACTGCGTACCTTTTGTATAATGGGTCAGCGACTTATATTCAGTGGCGAGCTTAACCGAATAGGGGAGGCGTAGCGAAAGCGAGTCTTAATAGGGCGTTTAGTCGCTGGGTATAGACCCGAAACCGGGCGATCTATCCATGGGCAGGTTGAAGGTTAGGTAACACTGACTGGAGGACCGAACCGACTACCGTTGAAAAGTTAGCGGATGACCTGTGGATCGGAGTGAAAGGCTAATCAAGCTCGGAGATAGCTGGTTCTCCTCGAAAGCTATTTAGGTAGCGCCTCATGTATCACTGTAGGGGGTAGAGCACTGTTTCGGCTAGGGGGTCATCCCGACTTACCAAACCGATGCAAACTCCGAATACCTACAAGTGCCGAGCATGGGAGACACACGGCGGGTGCTAACGTCCGTCGTGAAAAGGGAAACAACCCAGACCGTCAGCTAAGGTCCCAAAGTCATGGTTAAGTGGGAAACGATGTGGGAAGGCTTAGACAGCTAGGAGGTTGGCTTAGAAGCAGCCACCCTTTAAAGAAAGCGTAATAGCTCACTAGTCGAGTCGGCCTGCGCGGAAGATGTAACGGGGCTCAAACCATGCACC
>NZ_JBICKH010000080.1:0-88413 GCF_043103905.1 Pseudomonas sp. yb_2
GTTCGAGGTGCTATTGAGTTTGCACGGCAAGTGTCGCCTGCAGGTAGCCGCAATCTGATTGCGCCACACGAAAGCTACCTGAGTGTTCTGCAACTAATCATCCGCCCTGCGCGGGACATCCTGCATGCACACAACCTCAAAGGCTTTCATGAGTTACGGGCGGCGTTCGCATGTGAGCGTTATGAGCAAATAACCCAACACCGCGCGCCTGTCAACAGTGGCCAGTGTTACCAGGTAGATAAGAACCTTGATAGTGAGGCCCGGAGGCAAATCAGCCACGAACTGGGACACTGTCGTATAAACGTGGTGTCGGCTTATATAGGAGGCCGAAGATGAGCAAGAATTTCGATATGGAATTATTCCTAACGAGTATTCTGACTGGTTCTCATACCACGCGTCGGCGCCACCTCAAACAAGCTAACGCTATACAAAAAGCGATTTCTGATCGATGGTATCGTGATAATCCTTGGACCTGGCAGCGAAAACACCTTGCGTGGTTTCTAAGCTACCAAGTGGGCCGGCGCGCCAAATCGACGAAATATTACTACCGCCTCACAGTAAATCTGATTACCCTTCGCTTAGGAAAACAGTGGCAGTTCAACGAACCTTCGAAGAGTTAGCAAAACCTTCTGCATTACAATTAATAGCGATTGACCTAGGCTGCCTGCAGCCATACCGAAAGAAAAATATGTTGCCAATATATTGTTATCCTTTCTTAAGTTCTTTCGGAAGAAACGCATCAATCTCCGCGTCTGAGAATGTCATATCTTCGAGTGTCTTCAACGCTTCCTGCGCCTTTTTATAAGCTTGATATGTTGTACTGGGAGCACCTGAGTAAACTGCATGCAATTGCTCCAACAGGTTATCTCTCACCTTTTGTAGAGTTTCAATGGGTTTCTCGCCCATTCGTAGATCCGTGATGAGAGAAAGATATCTTTCCCGGATAATCCAGAGATCAGCGCCTGCCTGTCGATGCTTTTGAGCAAGCTCTCCGAGGTCGTAATTTTTTGTGTAGGCGTTCAATATTAGCAGTATTGTAGAGACAACGATTCCGGCGATCGCTGAAGTTTCACCGCCACCTAACGCTGCTGCAACAAAGCCGCCGGTTGTTATAGCGGATAGGACAATCTGCCAAAACTTGATGTTGGAAAGTCGGCTCAATAGGATGTCTGCACACTTCTCATGTGTTTTATGAGAGTACACAACACGTCCATAGCACTCGCGTAATTGCCCCTCCAGGATCGCTCTTGAGTCTAGAGAGTCATTAGTCTGGGAATGAAGTTCCAAATATTTCTCTCCATTTTTGCTTCGCTGACCACTCACGCTTGGGAGTAGCAAGTTCATGTTCTATTGCCTCGCGTGCAAGATTGTAGCACCTAGTGGCTTTCCATTGAAACAATCCTTTGCCGTAAACGTGCTGCCCGCTTCCGGGCGCCTTCCAATACTCCTTGCTACTATCTTGATTTGACATGAAGTAAAAAAAGTCTCGACACATAAAGTCGTAATAAAAATACGATTTATCCTTATACTGCCAATTATCAATAAATTGATAAGCAAGCGTATCAATTAGCATACCACTAATTGGTACTTGCCACTTTCTTTTCCATGACCGCATCATTCGACAAAGTAGGACCAGATTTCCGTTGCAAACTCCATTTCTCGTCCTTATCGCAGAAATCTCTGGCTTTGGATTAGTAACCCGCCAACATCCCCCACCGTTCGCATCGGGGTAGGTAAAGCTGTCATCATCATTGATAAACGCGGGCAATACTTCGAATGTTATTCCATCAGTAAATGGGACAAGTATCACCTGACCATCGCCCCTGATACTTGTAGTAGAATATGTTTTCTCAATAGACCTCTTTACCGCCTGAAGCAGAGAGGATTGACCGTTTCCAGCATAGTTGTTGTACTGCTGATAAACTGAATATGGAAGTTGAAAAAGCACATCCAGATCACTGATACCCTGGATCGCAGTGTTTCGCCCGTACGACCCCAGATAGAGTCCGTGAGCAACATCGGACGTAGTATTCCAAAACTCTGTATTTAAACGACGAGTAATGGCCTTATAACGGCTAGGAATAGTACCTGAATCTTGCACTCTAATATTGTAACAGAAGGTGCTAAACCACTCTGCCAGTGCCATAAGAACCCCCTAATCAATACTTAAATACAACCTTTCCGGGCCACCAGCGAATAAGCCAAAATTTAAACACCCAAACTAATTACTCTTTATATTTCGAGCCAGATTGAAGGCCATGATGACATAAGACGTTGCATCTTCCTCACTTAAATTAAGCTCTTCCGCATGAGCTGCCTTGTTGCGAAGGCTTCGAAGTTTCCTGTATATATCCAGCTGCTTATCATCGATGACTTTGCACTGATGTAGGTACTCTCCCAAATTCGGGAAATTACGCACTGCTTCGCTAGGCGACTGACTCCAAAATGAACTAGCAACCTCTGCTGCCGCTGTTTCAACATCAATCCAAGCTTCCATAATTGCCGCACGCGTAGACAGGGACACCAAGTCCAATGCTTTGGAGGTAGTAGCGGATAGATCCTCTTTTTGTGGTGAATACAGAACAGGTGATTCAGTCTTTAAGGCAAGTACCTCTTGTGAAAACTCAAGCTCGAGTTCTTTATATTTAAGCTTTCTCATTAGAGGAACAAGCCCCACTAATGGTTTTCGCAATAGGCAAGCCAAAATGATTATTGCCCCAGGCCAAGCTAAAGCTTTAATTATCTCTGATATAAAGGTAAATTCGTCCATACTCTCTCGAGACCTAAGCCAGTTTTGACCACTAGAATTAACTTATACCCTCGCACAACCAGCAGAAGCCACGATCAGCAGAAGCCACGATTAATGTATAAATTCCGTACGAACCAACATTCATACAAAGCAAAAGCAGATTCGATCTAAATACTACAACCAATAGAGCCAGCACTACTACAACACACCAGAACATAAATGACAGTGGTATCTTATCCCTCAACAGCCGAAAATGCTTTTTCTCATCGACCCAATCTATCTGATATTGCCAGAAGAATTTGTAATGGGCATACCAGTCGCTAAACAAAATCTGTTTACTAATGGCAGCACTATAGTACTCATCTTTCAACACTGAAAGCCTTTCACGGTAAGGCATGAGAGGCTCGCCGCCTAGCGCTTCAACTTCTCTATACAAATCCCTTAGAGACTCGTATATACGCGTTAGTTTTATCGCCGTTATTTCATATTCTTTTTTCTTGTGGTCATAAAATGAAATATATAAGCCAATCACACCTAACACTAGCAATGACGCTGACGGGATTTTTGTTCCTAACTCATCCCAAATCAGTGCAAATATACCAATAGCCATAGAGAAAAAGCTGATAAGACCAGGAACCTTATCTACTATGTCGAATGTTGCCCAATGTTTTCTACCGCCGAAGCCAACATTATATCCAGTATCTGCGATAATCTTTAATAGAGCGTCCTTATTCATATTTGCTTACTCAATAGGGACATGAATTCTATCTTTTGCAACGACCACATTGTTTTTTACTATGTAGCACTCTACAATGTGGTCGCCAGAAAAACTAGTATGTTCTTCTATCTTCCTCAAACCAGAATCTTGGACAATCTGCCCACGAACACAATCTCTACGTTTCGCTTCATCACCTCGATTCAAGACCTTCCAATACACTTCGTAGTCACCCGCCGTGTCATTTTCCACGATGTAGAACTTCAAAGTCTTTTTGGGGCTGAGCTTGAATCTGTTCAATAGCATGTTGCGAAGTGAGTCTGGGCGATACCCATTCTGCGTTACCTCGCAGTCGATTCTAAGCTTAGCTCGAACATCAATAGAATAACTATCCTCTACGAACTCTTCTGTACGTCTATAATCCTGTTCATAAGTACTAGCCTCCGCCTTCTCCACGACAACAGCTGCAGGAAATTGGCGTCCATAGATTTTTTGCCACTTTGCATTTTCTGTATCTTTACCGTTATCTTCAATAGCCTTCAAGCATAAGTCATAGGCTTTACCTGCAGCCTTTTGAAACTTTTCTTTAACCTTAACACGTTGCCCACTTCCAAGAGCGGCATAGTACTCTTTATCAGGCTGATCTGCCAAAAACTTAAAAAAGTCCCTACTCATCCAATCATAGTAGAGATAGCTTTTTTCTTTGTAGTCATCATTCGATTTGATAAAATTATGAGCTAGTGTGTCGATTAGTAACCCGCCCATACCTACACCGTGTTTATTTTTCCATGCTCTAGCCATTTTGCAAAGTCGGCGGAGGTTATGATTATAATCCTCATTAACCGCTTTCATGGCATCCATTTCTTCACGGGGCTTTGTGGTTTTCCAGCTTCCTCCATTTCTTGTATCTGGATATAGATAACTCCCATCATCTTGTTTAAATACGGGCTGCACCTCCACATGGAAGTTTATATACAACACCCTCACCACAGGGCTATCTACGAAAATATCAGTCCTTGGATATCGGGCTTTTATAGCATTCTTTGTATCCTGCAGAAGTTTAGATTGCCCGCCATCTTTATAATCCTGCCACTTTCCAGCAGGCATAATATAGAGCATATCTAAATCAGAAATCCCCTTAATCGCTGTCCATCTACCGTAGGATCCGACCCGAAGATTATTAGCTGTACTGGATTCAGAATCCCTAAACTCTTTATTTAGCGCTAGAGTTATTTCACCATATCGACTACTGATCTGTTCATCGTTGGATACTTTTATATTATCCAAAAAGTTTTTAAATTTATCTGCAATGCTCATTTTTCATCCCTGAATTTAGGCCTTGGCCGAATGCTACTGAATGGCCATCATCGTGTCTATTTCTTTATATGCAGACGTGCAAAAGGGCTGTGTAGAGGCTAATTACTCCCTTACGAAAATCTTAAAGCTCCAAGGAATCACGGCCACCACCGCTCGGCGCGCCAATTAGAGCTTTTCTGACTCTGTATAGGTATGGCGTTGGATATTACGAGGACTGCGCTACAAACCACTGCGCCAAGATGGAATAAAGGCTGCGGGTATTTTATGAGGTACCATCACGAACCATCAGTATTAATTCATTAAAAAACAATCGGTTAGGTTACGATTCGACTCCTGGTGCCGCACCCTACGCAGTAAAAAAAAGGGCTCACCGAAAGGTGGGCCTTTTCGGCTTTCAGCTACGGCGTTCCCAAAGGTGTTCCGGCACCCCCCTCCGTGATGGTTTGCGTTCCGCCTGTTCTCCAACGTCGCGCAGAGAAGTGGATTCGCCAGTAAGTCGCGTCTGCTGTGGGAGCAGGCTTGCGCCGCGATGGGCCGCAAAGCGGCCCTGGCAATCTCAGACCGGAACAGCGAAACCTCAGCCCTCCCACAAGCGTCAGAAAGCCCTATCAGGCGGCTCTTTGCTCCAAGCTCTCCCACCCCAGGCATGCCAGCGCCAATGTGCGTGGTACCGCTTCACGACCACTGCTGTAGCGGCTGATGCTGCGGGCGCTGACTCCCAGCGCTTCAGCAGCCTGGTCGAGCGTCATCCGGTGCCGCAAGCGCCAGCGAATGAAAACTCGGGTGTTTTCATCAGGTGCGTTTTGGGCAAGCGCATCCAGTAGCAGGGTGTCCGCACCAATCTGAATATCCAGCGCTGGCCACTCCACCGACCATCCTCCGTCGCCCAATACGACGCCTTCAAACGCTTTTCGCTTGGACAGTGGCGCCAACCCAGGATACGTCTTGAGCGCATCGCTCATATCCAGGGTGAAATGCTGACCACTGGTAAAGGTAAGCTCAAGGCTGGCGCCCGATCGGGGCTGTACCCCCTTCAGACGGGGACGTTTCATCGATGCCATTTCATCCACTCCTACAAATCGGCCTGATGGGCCGCGACCCAGGCCAGGGCTTATTGCACCACTTTCGCAGGTGCCCTGCCTTGGCTAACAGTCACAGATTCCAGACTGATCACCACATCCACCCCACCGCCCGTAAGGTGAACGTGGGGTGGTAGATGATCCCTTTCCCTTGGCTCGATGTGGTACTTGTCGCGAAATCGGTATTTGGTAGACATGGCATGATCGTATCGCCAATTTGGCGATACGGTAACCGACCGGCTGTGAAGTTACCCAGAGAACTCTCACCGAAAGGTGGGTGCCGTTATGCCCGCCCGCACCCCCCTCAAACCGTCCGCAACCCCCGCCGCACCTCTTTATCGGCATACATCAACTGATCCGCCGCTTTAAGCGCGGCCTGCAGCGAAGTCGCAGCGGGATCAACACTCGTAATACCAAAACTCGCACCCGCATAATCGAACCGGCAATCGTCAAACTCGTAGCTACCAATCAGCAGCGGCACCAGCCGTCTGCGCATCGCTGCGGCAGTTTTGGCCATTTCGTCCGGGTGGACCGAAGCGGTCAAGCCGATCACAACGAACTCGTCACCACCCCAGCGCCCAAGTTCATCCGTTGCCCGCAACCCGCCCTGCAAGCGCCGGCTGCCTTCGATCAGGAACTTGTCCCCCACCTCGTGCCCGTAGGTGTCGTTGATCGCCTTGAATTCGTCGAGGTCGATAAATGCCACCAGCACCCCCTGCCCCGTTCGCTTCGCCAACGCGAAATGCCGATGCAAGGCAGCCAGGATCGCACGCCGGTTCTTTAACCCGGTCAGCGCGTCATAGTTGGCTGCATAGCGTTCTTCCTGGCGGTGCAATAGCATCTGCCCGGCCACACGGCTGGAGAGCAAGATCAAGATCAACCCGAGCGCTGCCACAGAGGCGCCGGTCCAGTAGTACTGCTGACGCATCGGCTGCAGGTGATCAAGCTTTGCCAGCGTCAGCAGCTGATATTGCGCGTCGTTCAGGGGCTGGCGATGCACCAGATAAGGGTGCCCGTCAATGAGCCATTGATTGGCCTGAGCCGCGGCTGCCACAGCGCGGATATCCATGGGCTCGCCCGGCTCTTCGTCGCCATCCAGAGGCCTGCGAATATCGGGCGGGAGCAGTGCCGCCACGTTACGCAGCATGAAGGGTTCGCTGGAAGCGGTGGTCACACGGCCCTGACGGTTCACAATCAAGGCAATGTGACGCCCTGTCAGGTAAAGGGCGATGTCCGGGGCATCGAACTTGACCGTGACAGAGCCGAGTGGCTTGCCGTCAGCATCGTCGATGCGGCTGGCTACGAAATAGGAGGGGGTTTTGTTCAGGCGGGCAATGCCGAACATTTCACCACTGCCAGTGCGCAATGCGTCGAGGAGGTAGGCCCTGCCCGTATAGATCTGGCCAACGATGCTGAATGACTCCGCCCAGTTGCTGGCCGTCACCGTATCGTGTGAGAGGTTGTTCATGTAGATACGGGCATAGTGAAGATCACTGGCCAATCTATCCATGAAATCACCCACGCTTCGCACCAGCGGGTCACGGGTGAACTTCGAAGCGCGCTCCTCACGCGTGAGTGCCGCGAAACCGGGCGGATCATGGCGATATCGGGCAGCGAGTTGGATCACCTCGCTTTGACGGGCCACCATGTTGGCCACGCTGGCCATCTCGGTGAACAGGCGGTCTACCACACGCCCCGTAATCTGAGCCTCGTATTCGGTGCCTGCCGCCAGGTTGTCGAGTTCTTCTGCTGTAAGGCGCTGCACTATCCACCCGCCCAGGCTTGCCACAAGTACCAACCAGACGACCACAACGCCCAGCGTCACCCGACGCACGATGGATGGAATGTCCCTGCGCTGCCGCCGTTGCGACGGATCGTAACTCACGCCGCGCTTACCGGTTGAATGGGGCACCAAAGCAACTCCTTTTGCGATACAGCAATGTGCATCATCGACCCTGCGATACCCCGCCAAGGCGAGGCTCGCTAGATTGTAAGACATTCACCTCAGTTGATCGCCAATGGATTGATGGCGGTCAAACGGCGGGCTGGGCGAGGGGTTTACGTTCAGAACAGGCAGCCCTGAGGGAGGATGAGCATGGCCAAGAGATTCCCCACAAACCCTCGCCACCCCGAGCGTATCTGCTGGGGTTGCGACCTGTACTGCCCTGCCAAGGCGCTAGCCTGTGGCAATGGCGCAGACCGGACCATGCATCCGGTGGAGCTGTTTGGCGAGGATTGGGATAGCTTCGAGGGCCAGTTGGAGAAGCCGGTTGATCCAGGGCAAGCGGCAGAGCCCAAGTAAGAAAGGGCCGCTTGGCGGCCCAGCGCTGGTTCTGTGGGAGCGGGCGTGCCCGCGAAGCTGGCGATGCGGTTGCAGGCACCGGCTGCGCCGGTGTTCGCGGGTGAACCCGCTCCTACAGGTACAGCGCCAGGCCTTGTGGAAGGGCTTGATCAGAACGCGGTGCTTACCGTCAACGACAGGTTACGCGGGTCGCCATAAATCGCCCCGGCATAGAACCCGTACTGGCTGTAGTAGTGCTTGTCGAACAGGTTGTTGGCGTGGAGGCTGACGCTGGTGTCGTCGGTCAGCTGGTACTTGGCCATGGCATTCCAGATGGCATAACCGGACCAGTTCACGTCAGTGGCACCATTGCTCACACCGTTAGTAGGCTGGCCAGCAGGGCTGGAGATGGCGCGGATGTTGGTCTGCGCAGTCACGCCGGCGCCCAGGGTCAGGCGGTCGAGCGGGCCGCTCAGGCGGTAGGTGGTGGAGGCCTTGAACAAGTGCGACGGGTCGCTGCGGCCGTCGCTGTCGACGCGGCGAAAGTGCAGGTAGGTGTAACCGGCGTAGACGTTCCAGTTGGGGGTCAGGGCGCCTGCGACTTCCAGGTCGATACCATCGGTTTCCTGCCCGGAGCCGGCCTTGTAGGCGCTGCCGCCAGTCGGGGTGGTCAGGTCGCCGTCCAACACGGCCTTGTTTTCCTGCTTGGTGCGGAAGTACGCCGCCGAGGCGTTCAGGCGGCCATCGAACCACTCACCCTTGATACCTGTCTCGTAGCTTTGCCCACGAATCGGCTCGACCTTGCTGCCGCTGCTGGTTTCAGACGTTTGCGGCGTGAAGATATCGGTGTAGCTGGCGTATACCGAGTAGTTGACATTGAGGTCATACACCGCGCCCAGGTAAGGGGTGACGATGCCGTTTTCTTCCTGGCTGCTGCGCTCGCCGGCTACGCTGCGGGTGACCGAGGAATAGTTGCTGGTGCGCACGCCAACGATCACCGACAATGGGTCGGTGATGCTCAGGCGGGTGGCGGCGTACATGCCCTGCAGGCGGGTGGTGGTCTTGCTGTGAAGGCCGGTGCGCGAGGCAATGAGGTCGTAGTCGTCATCCACGCCATTGTGCCAGTCGGTCACCGGGAAGCCGTTGTTGGCGCGGAACTGGCAACCCAGTGCAGGCGCGCTGGTCATGCCGTCGCCGACCATGGTGCAGGTGTACTGGGGCGACCAGCCGACGGTGCGGCTGTCGTTGTAGCCGACCATCGCCTGGTGGGTGCGGCCGAACAGCTGGAACGGGCCAGACAGGTCGATCTGCGCCGACTGCTGGGTGGTGTCGCTGGAGCTGTGCAAACCATTCAGTACTGCGCCGCTGCCGTCCTGGTCCCAATAGCCGCCGTAGCTGCCGCGCCCGGCCGAATTCACCTTGGCAAGGCCGCGATGGTTCAGGGCTTCGGTGGTGGCCTGGGCGGCTTTCAGGTCCAGGGTCCAGTCGTTGTCGAAGCGATGCTCGAGCGAACCGAACGCAGTGCGGGTGGTGTACTCGCCAAAGCTCCAGCTGGGCACCAGGTTGGTGCTGCGCGGCAAGTCGGTCTTGCTGCCGTCGCGGTACCAGATCGGGATGTTCGCGCCCCAGCCGCCACCCACAACCTTGTTGTACTCATACTGGTAACCGGCGCCCAGGGTGGTGGCGTCGTCCAGGTCGAACTCGAAATTGGCCAACGCGGCGCGGGAACGTTCGGACTGGTTGTCGCGGAACGAGTTGGCATCCTGCTGGGACATCACGAAGCGCGAACGCAGGCGGCCATCTTCGGACAGCGGCAGGTTCAAGTCAGCACCCAGACGACGCTTGTCCCAGCTGCCATAAGTGGCATAAGCGCTGCCGCCGAAGGTTTTGGTCGGTGCCTTGCGGATCAGGTTGACGGTGGCCGAGGGGTCGCCGGTGCCGCCCAGCAGGCCGTTGGCGCCGCGCACGATGTCGATGCGTTCGTACAGGTCCATGTTCAGCGCATTGCCGCTGCCACTGAAATCGGAGCCGCCCTGGGTCTGCAGGCCATCAACCTTCCAGTTGCTGATCGAGTAACCACGCGCGCGGTAGTCGGTGCGCCCACCCACCTCGGACTTGTTGGCCGTTACGCCTGGGGCGGTTTCCAATGCCTGCTCGATGGTGTGGATGTCGCGGTCATCCATCTGCTGGCGGGTGATGGTGGTAACCGATTGCGGCGTCTGCCGTGGTGTCAGTGCCAGGCCAGTGGAGCTGCGGGTGCTCTCGACCGTATAGCCCAACTGGCCGGCATCGTCGGCAGGCAGTACTGCGCTGTCTTCGATCTGTGTGGCGTCGAGTTCAAGGGCTTTACCGTCGGCAGCCACTGCACCACCGCTGATGGCGACGGCGACGCAGAAGGCCAGCGGCTTGAGGCAATTGCCACTTTGACTGAAGGGGATGAACACTGGCGTGATGCTTTGGGGATTCATTTGGGAAGGCTTCGTATTTGCAGATGATTTTTTGTTAGGATTCTAGGGATCAGCCCTCCGGGCTCCAGACCCGACATGTACGGGGATGTAATTGAACGTAACGAGCGCCGCCGGCCCTCACCTAACAGGTGTTTTTCTGCATGAGCACGACCCTGCTGGTTGTCGATGATGACGACGAGATCCGCGAACTTCTTTGTGATTACCTGACCGATGCCGGCTACAACGTGCTGGCGGCAGCAGACGGTCAACAGATGCGTGACCAGCTGGCCCGGCACAAAGTGGAGCTGGTGGTGCTCGACCTGATGCTGCCGGGTGAGGACGGCCTTAGCCTGTGCAGGCAGTTGCAGGCCACACCTGGGTTGGCAGTGATCATGCTGTCAGCCAAGGGCAGCACGCTGGACCGCATCATCGGTCTGGAAGTAGGCGCCGACGACTATCTGGCCAAGCCCTTCGAACCACGCGAACTGATCGCCCGGATCAAAGCCGTACTGCGTCGTCCGCAACGCCTGGGCACCTCTGCCGAAGAACCTATGGTGGACGCCCAGCTGTTCGCAGGCTTTCGCCTGGAACACGTCAAGCGCCTGCTCACCCGCCCGGATGGCGAGACCCTGACCCTGCCGCGCTCCGACTACCGCGTGCTGCGCGAACTGCTGGAAGCCAACAACCGAGTGGTCTCCCGTGACCAACTGACCCGCAGCGCGTTCGGCCGCGATCACCTGCCCGACGACCGTTCGGTGGACATGTGTGTCAGCCGCCTGCGCCAGCAGCTGCGCCGGGCGCCGGCGGGCACCGCGCAAATCCTGACCATCCGCAACGAAGGCTACCTGCTGAGTCTCGCCCCCCTCGCGGCCGGTGCCTGACATGCGCTGGTTTCACCGGCTATGGCCCCGCACCTTGTTTGGTCAACTGCTGCTGATCATGGTCAGTGGCACGCTGGTGATCCAGTTGATGTCGAGCAGCATCTGGTTCGATGTGCGTTTCGCTCAGGCGCTAGAGGTGCCCGTGCGACTGGTTGCTGCACGCAGCGCCCCCCTGATTGCCCAGGCCGACTGCCACGGCGGTACGCTGCAGGCGCCAGCCCACTACCAGCTTCACTGCGTCGAAAGCCTGCCTGCGCAAGAGCATGACGAGCGCCGCGGGCACAGGCGGGTCGAGCTGTTGTTGCAGCAGGCCCTGAAGTACGAGCTGGGGCATGCCCAGGACGTGCGCCTGATGAACGTGCAACTCACCGACGAACTGGGCCAGCCGATCGTCTGGCGCAGCCTGTTCGGCCTGCGCACGGCCCAGGCGCATATCCAGTTCGCGGTGCCGCTGGCCGATGGCCACTGGCTGACCGTTGCGGGCCAGGAACTGCAGGGCTGGAGCGGCGAGTCGGCCTGGGTGCTGATCAGCGATTACCTGCTGCGGGTGTATGCGCTGCGCATCGTCGCGGTGTTGCTGGTGTGCCTGGTTGCCGTGCGCCTGTGCCTGCGCCCGTTGCGGCGCCTGGCCGATGCCGCACGCGGCCTGGGCAGCAACCTCGAGCAGCCTCCCCTGGCGCTGGATGGTCCGGAGGAAGTGCGCCAGGCGGCGCAGGCGTTCAACGCGATGCAGCAGCGGCTGATTGCCATGGTCAACGACAAGGCCTACTTCCTGGCCGCCGTGTCTCATGACCTGCGCACCCCACTGACCCGCATGCGCCTGCGACTGGAGCGCTTACCCGATGACGAACACCGCCAGCGCCTGCAGCAGAACATCACGCAGATGGACAATATGATCGGTCAGGTTCTGGATTACCTGCGTGCCGGAGAGCAGCAGAACTTGCAGCAGGTGGACCTGGACCGGCTGGTGACGCGCCAGTGTGCGGACCTGGCGACTGACCAGGAACCACTGCCGGTGCACGGCCGGGTGAACAGCCTGCGGGGGGATGCCCTGCTGCTGCAGCGCTGCCTGCAGAACTTGTTGGTCAATGCGTTGCGTTATGCCAAGGATGTTTCTGTCACGCTGGAGCGGACCACCACAGGAGTGTTCATCCACATCGACGACCGTGGACCAGGCATTTCGCCAGCGCTGCTGCCGACCATCACCGACCCGTTCGTGCGCGGTGAGGGATCGCGTAACCAGGCATCCGGCGGATATGGGCTGGGGCTGAGCATTGCCCAGCGGATCGCCGCCAGCCATGGGGGTGAGCTGATATTGTCGAACCGTGAGAGCGGTGGATTGCGGGTCAGCATACTGCTGCCTGGCTAACGCGATCTTCTGTGGGAGCAGCCCCACACCATAGGACTGCGCAGGCCAGGGAATTCGCAATCAGGTAACAGACTTTTACCGATTACCCAGGTTTTCCGTCCCCTGCGTTTGCCTATCCTAGGCCCGGTCATCCTGCCTGCGATGGACCCATGAAACACTCTCTTCCCAGCCGCTACGCCTGCCTCGTACTCTGCCTTGTCTTCACTTTCGCCAGCCTGCCCCTGCTGGCCCAACACGCCTGGCTGTGGCCGGTAACGCTGATCACCGCGCTGCTCAGCCTGGTCGGTCTGAATGACCTGCGCCAAAGCCACCATGCGGTGCGACGCAACTACCCGATCCTGGGCAATATCCGTTACCTGATCGAAACCATCCGCCCGGAAATCCGCCAGTACCTGATCGAAGGTGACGACGACAAGCTGCCGTTCTCCCGCTCGCAACGCTCGCTGGTCTACGCCCGCGCCAAGAACGAAAGCGCCGAGAAAGCGTTCGGCACGCTCAACGACGCCTACAAACCTGGTTTCGAATTCATCAGCCATTCCATGGTACCGGTGGCCACGCCAGACCCTGCATCGTTCCGCATTGCCATCGGCGGGCCGCAATGCCGAATGCCCTACTCGGCCTCGATCTTCAACATCTCGGCGATGAGTTTCGGCGCCCTCAGCGCCAACGCCATCGCCGCGCTCAACCGCGGCGCGCGCATGGGCCGGTTTGCCCATGACACTGGCGAAGGCAGCATCAGCCCGTACCATCGTGAACACGGCGGCGATCTGATCTGGGAAATTGGCAGCGGCTACTTCGGCTGCCGCACCGAGGACGGTCGTTTCGATCCACAGCGCTTCGCCGAACAGGCCCGCTCGGCACAGGTGAAGATGATCGAGATCAAGCTCAGCCAGGGCGCCAAGCCTGGCCACGGCGGCATTTTACCGGGGCACAAGGTCAGCCCCGAAATTGCCGAGACCCGTGGCGTACGCGCAGGCGAGGACTGCATTTCGCCGGCGGCGCACAGCGCCTTCCGCACACCGGTCGAGCTGCTGCAGTTCGTAGCCGGCCTGCGCGAGCTTTCGGGTGGCAAGCCCGTTGGCTTCAAGTTCTGCCTGGGCCACCCTTGGGAATTCATGGGCATTGCCAAGGCCATGCTCGCCACCGGCATCACCCCTGACTTCATCGTTGTCGACGGCAAGGAAGGCGGCACCGGCGCGGCACCTCGCGAGTTCAGCGACAACATGGGCGTGCCGATGCGCGAAGGCCTGATGTTCGTGCACAACACGTTGGTCGGCCTGAACCTGCGCTCCAGCATCCGCATTGGCGCGGCGGGCAAGATCGTCAGCGCCTTCGACATTGCCAGCGTATTGGCCATCGGCGCTGACTGGGTCAATTCGGCACGCGGTTTCATGTTTGCCATTGGCTGCATTCAGTCGCAGAGCTGCCACACCAACAAGTGCCCGACCGGCGTGGCGACCCAAGACCCTCTGCGCCAGCGCGCTCTGGTGGTGCCAGACAAGGCCGAGCGGGTAGCCAGCTTCCACCGCAACACACTGCACGCTCTGGCCGAGATGCTGGCTGCCGCAGGCCTGGAGCACCCTTCGGAGCTCAAGCCCAAACACCTGGCACGGCGCGTCAGCCCCAGCGAAATCGGGTTGTTTTCAGACTTGCACACATTCCTCAAACCAGGTGAGTTACTCAGTGGCTCGATCGAAAGCGAGTTTTATGCGCGGATGTGGCGGATGGCGCGTAGCGACAGCTTTGCACCGGAGACCGTAAGCCCAGCGCCGGCTCAAACAGTAACCGTTCGCCGAAAAGAAACAGCCCCGGCATAGGCCGGGGCTGTTCGATACATCAGATCAGAATCAGAAGATGCTGATCGGGTACTCGACGAATACGCGGACTTCGTTGCCGTCGTCGTTGTAACCGTTCTGCTGCACGGCGTTGTTGGTACGCAAGAACGAGCTACGCAGCTTGATCGACAGGTCCTTGGCCGGGCCGTCCTGCACCACGTAACGGATCTGGTTGAAGATCTCGCGCTCTTTACCTTCGCCGAAGCCTTGCGGGTTGGCGACGTTGCGGGTGTTGATGTTGTCACCCACCACGTAAGCCAGCTTGTAGGTCAGGCCCGGAATGCCGTAGGCACCGAAGTCCAGGCCGTAGCCCAGTTGCCAGGAGCGCTCGTCTTCGGCGTTGAAGTCGGACCAGTACGAGTTGGCCAGGTAGATGGTGGAACCACCGTCACCCACGCCGCCGGCGTTCTGGTAGAAGCCGTAGTTGTAGCCCGTGCTGCCAGTGCTGCGCTGGTGAGCGAGGGTGAACGAGTGCGCACCGTACGCGTAGGTGGCTGCAAGACTCCAGATGGTGTTGGAGTCGCCGTTCAGGCCTGCGGCTTTTACGTACTTGTTGTTGATGTCCGACTTGTAGCCGTTGAAGTCCAGGGTCAGGGACTGGTCGCTGGCGATCGGGAAGACGTAGTTCAAGCCCAGGTAGTGCTTCTTCATCACATCTTCGTTGTCGGCGGTGTACAGCGAAGCGGTGAAGTTGTCGGTGAACTTGTAGCTGCCACCTAAGACGTTGATCGACTTCAGGCCACCACCATCACGGCGCTCGGCGCTCTTGCGCGCTTCCTGGGTGAAGCGGCCGGCGTTCAGTTCCAGGCCCTGGATCTCTTTGGAGGTGATCAGGGTGCCGGTGAAGCTTTCTGGCAGCAGACGTGCATCGTCGTACTGCAGCACTGGCAGTGCTGGCATCTGGTCACCGTACTTCAGCACGGTGTTGGAAATGCGGAATTTCACAGCAGCACCACCACGCGCCAGGTTGTGCGGCGAGCTGGCGTTGCCTTCGGCATTGGTGGTTTCGTGCGGCTTGAAGAAGTCGACGCCGCCACCACCGTTGTGGCCTTTGCCGCCATCCAGGCGCACGGCGTACAGGCCGAATGCGTCTACACCGACGCCAACGGTGCCTTGGGTGAAACCGGAGGAGAAGTTGGCGATGAACGCCTGGCCCCATTCGATCTGGTCGTCGGTGCCATGCTTCTTGTCACGGTTGATGTAGGCGTTGCGCAGAAGGACGTTGGCGTGACTGTCCTCGATGAAGCCCTTGCTGTCAGCCTGGTCATTGGCCTGAGCCTGGGTCGCGGCGATCATCGCCAGGGCGACCAGGCTGATCCTGGTTTTCAACATGTTGTTTTCCTTATTTCTTAATCAAAAACGCGCTGCAATATGACGCCAGGAACCAACGCCCCTTCGTAGGTTCGACGCTATGCGGATCCAGCCGGGTGGGCCGACCGGTAATTTCACGGCGGCCCTTGGCAGCAGCTTGGCCAATACCATGGCCAGCAGGCGTTGGCCGAATCCTAGCCGTGTGCGATTACAAATGTCAAAAAGTCGTGAAATGCAGGTTGATATAACCGAAATTACCGGCCTGTCTGGTGCATTTCCATGCAGGTTTGCGCTATCAGCGGGCAATTTATGTTGTGTAGGAAATTGCCATTTGATCGAACGGACAATTTCCTGGGAGCAGGCAGAGCGTGGCCGCAGAGGCTGTTACAAACGGACACATATGTAAAGACAAGCCTTTACAAATACCCAAGCAGGAGTAAATAGCAAGCATTACCATTCGCACCTAATTTTCAACTGTCCGGTTTGAATGTGCCCATGCTTGTACCCTGCCGTCTTTCACCCCTGACGCTTGGCCTGTCGCTGCTTTTCAGCGCCAGCCTGGCCAGTGCCGCCACCACCACACTGCCGGAGTCGTCGGTTACCGCCGACAGCGAACGCGAGAAGGACAACCCGCGGGTCAAGGAGGTGAGCACCGCAACCCGCACCTCGACGCCCGTGCGTTATGTGCCGCAGGCCATCGATACGGTGAAAACCTCCAATGTGCTGGATTACGGCAGCAACACGCTGGGCAAGGCGCTGGAGGGTATCCCCAACGTCAGCAGCGGCGCCGACACCCGTTTTGACAGCGTACGCATCCGCGGCTTCGAGGCCAGCAACGACTTCTACCTGGACGGTATCCGCGACGACAGCCAGTACATCCGCGACCTGCACAACATCGAGCGGGTCGAAGTGCTGAAGGGGCCTGCAGCGGTACTGTATGGCCGTGGCAGCCAGGGCGGCATCGTCAACAGGGTCAGCAAGGCACCGGAGCCGGGTCGCCGCTCGACCATCGAAGCGCAGGCCGGCAGCGAAGACCTGCGCAGCCTGTATGCCGACCTCAGCGCCGACCCCAGCGACACGGTCAGCCTGCGCCTGAACATGGGCAACCAGGACAACAACAGCTTTCGCGAGGGTATCGACGGCAGCCGCCAACTGTTCGCCCCGTCGATCAGCTGGCAGATCACCCCCGACCTGAACTGGCTGGTGCAGTATGAATACAGCCGCTACAACCGCACACCAGACCGCGGCATCCCGAGTGTCAACGGCCGCCCGGCAGACGTCAGCCGCAGCGCCACCTACGGCGACCATCGCGACTACATTGACGACCGCGCCCAGTCGCTGCGCTCGCGTCTGAACTACCAGCTGAACGAAACCTGGCAGCTGCGCCACACCCTGGGCCTGTTCAAACTCGACAGCGAGTTCGACAACACCTATGTCACGGGCTACAACGCCGGCACCAATACCTTGACCCGCCAACGCTGGCAGCAGGACCTGAACACCCGCAACCTGTTCAACAACCTGGAGGCCGAGGGCGACTTCGACACCTTGGGCCTTGAACACAAGCTGCTGCTGGGCCTGGAGTTCGGCAACCAGCGGCGCGATCCGCTGCTATACAGCGCCGGCAGCCAGAGCCTGCCAGGCCTGGGCAAACCCAGCCAGCCACACAATGGTACGTTGGCGGTATCGAGCTACAACCACACCGTGGTCGACAGCCGCGGGGTCTATCTGCAGGACCAGATTCGCCTGAACGATCAGTGGCAGGTTCTCGCCGGCGTACGCTTTGACCAGTTCGAAGTGGAAACCACCAACAAGGATGGCTTGCGCGAACCGCAGGACAGCAACAGCACCAGCCCACGCCTGGGCGTGGTCTACACGCCATGGCGCGACCATTCGTTCTACGCCTCGTGGAGCAAGACTTTCTCACCGGTGGGTGGCGGCTTGATCGGCATCACCCCAGGGGCACAGGGCAACACCAATAAAACCGACCCGGAAGAGACCCGGCAGAAAGAAATAGGCGTAAAGAGCGACTGGTTGGATCAGCGCCTGACCACCACCCTGGCCATCTACGAGCTGGAACTTTACAACCGCCGCACCCGCGACCCAAACGACCCGAACATCATCTTGCTCAGCGGCATGCAGCGTTCACGCGGCATCGAGCTGACTGCCACCGGCAACATCGTCGGCAACTGGTATGTACGCGGCGGCATTGGCCTGCAGGATGCGATCATCGTCAAGGACAATAACGGCCAGGAAGGCAACCGCATCAATGACGTGGCCAAGCGCAATGGCAGCCTGTTCGTGACCTGGAAGCCAGAATTGGGGTGGTACGCCGAAACCGGGCTGACACTGGTGGGCGAGCGTTATGCGGACAACCAGAACACCACGGTATTACCAGGGTATGGCCGTTGGGATGCACTGGCGGGGTATCGGACCCATGACTGGGATGTGCGGGCGGCATTGAGCAACATTGCTGACAAGACCTACTACAGCTCGGCGACCAGTGCGGCGCAGATCCAGGCGGGCGATCCGCGTAGCCTTGTGGTGACGGGTAGCTACAGTTTCTGATCGTTGTTGACTGTACTGGCCTCTTCGCGGGCGCGCCCGCTCCCACAGGTGTTTCACAGGTTTCGAGCCATGTGGTGACTCTGTGGGAGCGGGCATGCCCGCGAAGAGGCCGGTACAAGTAATACCGATCCGATCAGTGCCACACCGCCATCAGCGCCTGCATCTCTGCTTCGCTGATCAACCCTTGGGGGTATCGCCCGGCAAGCAGACGTCGTGGGTCGGTCGTCCTGACCCTGATGCTTCCATGGTGTTTCAACCGCTTCGCCAAAAGCCTGAGCGATTGGCGATCAACTGCCGATGGGCGCAAAGCCGACTCACTTGCTGCGTTCATGTCCACACGTACTCCCTGGCCCGTGAGCGGCTAATTTACGTAGGTATTGTTACAGATCAGAGGCGCGGCCTGACCGTGCCATCTCGCTATCTGCTTGAAAAACAATACAAAACGTATGCCAGCTCGGCCTCCGGGCGTCGCCCGCGCAAAAAAGAGGCCCGTCACATGACGGGCCTCTCATTCATTACGGGCTCAGCGCTTGACCGGCGCCGGCTGCTGTTGGGTCAGGCAGTGAATGTTGCCGCCACCCAAGAGCAGCTCGCGGCCCGGGATCATCACCACCTCATGGTCGGGGAAGATCCTTGCCAGGATCGCTCTGGCTTCAGCATCTGCCGGGTCGTCGAAGCTTGGGGCAATGATGCCACCGTTGACGATCAGGAAGTTCACGTACGAACCCGCCAGGCGCACCGACGGGTCACGCTCCTGGCTGCCGGCGACCTGGTCGACACCGGCGCACTCTTCGGCAGTGGCAAACAGCGGGCCCGGGATCGGCATCTTGTGCACGATGAACTCGCGGCCCTTGGCGTCGCGGGTGTTCTTCAGCACATCCATGGCCGCGTGGCAGCGCGCATAGTTGGGGTCGTTGGAATCATCGGTCCAGGCCAGTAACACTTCACCCGGGCGCACGTAACAGCAGAAGTTGTCGACGTGACCGTCAGTTTCGTCGTTGTACAGGCCATCGGGCAGCCATACCACGGTGTCGACCGCCAAGTGATCTCGCAGCACCGCTTCGATCTGCTCGCGGCTCAGGTGCGGGTTGCGGTTGCGGTTGAGCAGGCATTCCTCAGTGGTGATCACGGTGCCTTCACCGTCTACGTGGATCGAACCACCTTCAAGCACAAAGCCTTCGGTCTGGTAGCGCTGGCAGCGCTCCATTTCCAGCACCTTGGCGGCCAGTTCCTCGTCGCGGTTCCAGGGTGCGTACAGGCCGCCATCGAAGCCGCCCCAGGCATTGAAGCCCCAATCTACACCGCGCACTTCGCCATGGTCGTTGATGACGAAGGTAGGGCCGGTATCACGCACCCAGGCATCGTCGTTGCTGATTTCAACCACACGAATGTTCGGCTGGTCGAGTTGGCGCCGGGCGTTCTCGTACTGGCCGGCGGAGACCGCGACGGTTACAGGTTCGAAACGGGCAATGGCCTTGGCCAGGGTTACGTGGGCAGCCTGCGCCGGCTTGCCGCCCAGGCGCCAGTTGTCCGGGCGCTCCGGCCAGACCATCCATACCTGAGTTTGCGGGGCCCACTCGGCGGGCATGTGGAAACCATCGGCACGGGGCGTGGAGTTGAGGGTTTTCATGGGTGACCTCTGTGATGGCCCTGAGCCGGGTATGCTGGGGCGTTTGTCAATTTATAACCGATATATATCGATATTTGAAGCCTGAAAATCGAAGAATAGCGCGCCATTCGGCGAATTTAAATCGATAACAATCGACACCTGTCAGCGCTGGTCTGGTGAAAGGAACGGCCTGCTGTCTACCATAGCCACACCTTATGCATCCTGTTACAGCTACGCGCGGAAATTTCCGGCAAGGCCGACTAGGGTCAATACTTGAACGACGGGCCAGCGAGCCGCTATGAACATCATCCCTACAGCAATCCCTGAAGTACTGATCATCGAGCCGAAGGTGTTCGCTGACAGCCGTGGTTTTTTCTTCGAGGCCTTCAACGCCCGTGAGTTCTCAGAGCAAACCGGCGTGAACGTGGCGTTCGTCCAGGACAACCACTCGCGCTCCATCAAGGGCGTGCTCCGTGGGCTGCACTACCAGGTGGCAAACACCCAGGGCAAGCTGGTGCGCGTGGTGCACGGGGAAATCCGCGATATCGCCGTGGACGTGCGCAAAAGCTCGCCAACATTCGGTAAATGGGTCGCGGTGCACCTGTCAGCCGACAACCATCGCCAGCTGTGGATTCCGCCTGGCTTCGCCCACGGTTTTGCGGTGATGAGTGAATCGGCAGAGTTCCTCTACAAGACCACCGACTACTACAACCCTGGCGCCGACCGCTGTATCCGCTGGGACGACCCGCAACTGGCCATCGACTGGGGGCTGCAGCAGCCACCGCTGTTATCGGACAAGGACAAGGTGGGCCTGCCATTGGCAGAGGCGGAAGTGCTGCCTTAACTAGCGCATAATTGCGTCAGACTTTTCTGGCGCATTTACCTGATGATTGCAAAGCCCACGCCCCCACGCCGTCCCCGCTGGCGCAGCCTGGCCCTGCTGGCGCTGATCTTGGCCCCATTACTATGGCCCCTGCATCACTTGGCCGAACGCTATTACCAGGAAGAACTGGCCTCGCAGAACCGCCAGACCCTCGACCTGTATGTCGCCAACCTGCTCGGCACCCTGCACCGTTACGAGACCTTGCCGCAAATTCTCGGCGACTTGCCAGCGCTGCGTGGCGTGCTGGCCGACCCTTTCCGCCTGGAAGCGGTGACCAACGCCAACCGCCTGCTCAAGGACATCGTGCAGAAGACCGGTGCCGAGGTGATGTACCTGATGGACGTCAGCGGCAACACCTTGGCCGCCTCGAACTGGGACAAGCACGACAGCTTCGTCGGCCGAAACTTCGCCTTCCGCCCTTACTTCAACGAAGCCATGGCCGGCCACCTTGGCCGCTTCTTCGGCCAGGGCACCACCTCGGCCAAGCGCGGCTACTTCTTTGCCGCGGCCGTGCGCGACCGCGAGCGGATCGTCGGCGTGCTGGTGGTCAAAGTCGATCTCGACCACACCGAAACCCTGTGGGGCCGTACGCCCGAGCAGCTGTTGCTGACCGATCACAATGGCGTGGTCATCCTGACTTCGCGGCCCGACTGGCGCTTCCGTGCTACCCGCACGCTGACCGACGCCGAGCGCCAGGCCATCATCGCCATCCAGCCCTATCCGACCCAGGCCCCACAGCCGCTGGTTCTCAACCCGCAGGCCTGGATCACCCAGACCCGCGACATCAAGGAAACTGGTTGGCAAGTCAGCATCCTCGCCCCGCGCACGCTGGTTGATCGCTCGGTGCAGACGGTAATGGCCATCGGTGCCGGTACGCTGCTGGTACTGATGTTGCTGGCAGGCCTGGTGATGCAACGGCGGCGCCATTACATCGACCGCATCGACTTCGAAGCCCGTGGCCGCCAGGAACTGGAAAAGCGCGTGGCCGAACGTACCGCCGACCTTGAAGGCCTGAACACCCGCCTGAAAAATGCCGTGCTGGAGCGCGAAAACGCTCAGCAGGAGGCAGTGCGCGCACAGGACGAACTGGTGCAGGCCGGCAAGCTGTCGGTGCTCGGCACCATGTCGGCCAGTATCAGCCATGAGTTGAACCAGCCCCTGGCCGCCATCCGCAGCTACGCAGAAAACGCCGAGATCCTGCTCGACCACCAACGTACCGAAGACGCCCGCGGCAACCTCAAGCTGATCGGCGAGCTGACCGGGCGCATGGCCTCGATCATTGCCCACCTGCGTGCCTTCGCCCGTCGTGACCGTCATGCCCCGGAGAGCGTGGCCCTGCAGCCGGCTCTGGACGATGCCCTGGCGCTGCTGGCCAAGCGCCGCCGGGCGATGGCCGTAGAGCTGATCCGCGACCTGCCGGAAGCCACCTTGTGGGTTCAGGCCGGCGAAACCCGCCTGCGCCAAGTGCTAGGCAACCTGCTGGCCAATGCCCTCGACGCCCTGACCGAAAAAGCCAACCCGCGCCGCCTGTGGCTAAGTGCCGAGCAGCGTGATGACTGCGTCTACCTGTACATCCGTGACAACGGCCCCGGTTTCAGCCGCCAGGCCCTGGAGCACGCCAAGGAGCCGTTCTTCACCACCAAGACCCGCACCCAGGGCCTGGGCCTGGGGCTGGCCATCTGTGAAAGCCTGATGCGCGCCCTGGGCGGTGAACTGCTGCTGGCCAACCACCCGGAAGGTGGCGCAATGCTGACTCTCCAGCTGCGGGTGGCCGCATCTGGCGCTACTTTGCCCAATTCGGAGGACCCCTCGGCATGACCACCGAGACACTGATCGACAGCCGAGCCCAGGTCATCCTGGTGGACGATGACCCCCACCTGCGCCAAGCCTTGAGCCAGACCCTGGACCTGGCCGGGCTCAAGGTAGTCGCGCTGGCCGAAGCCCAAGGCCTGGCCGAGCGTATCGAGGCCGACTGGCCCGGCGTGGTGGTCAGCGACATCCGCATGCCGGGCATCGATGGCCTGCAGTTGCTGGAACAACTGCACGGCCGCGACAGCGAACTGCCGGTGCTGCTGATTACCGGCCATGGCGATGTGCCGCTGGCGGTGCAGGCGATGCGCGCCGGGGCTTATGACTTCCTGGAAAAACCCTTTGCCACAGACGCCCTGCTCGACAGCGTGCGCCGCGCCCTGGCTTTGCGCCGGCTGGTGCTGGACAACCGTAGCCTGCGTCTGGCACTGAGCGACCGCCAGCAACTGGCAACCCGCCTGGTCGGCCATTCACCGGCCATGCTGCGCCTGCGCGAGCAGATCGGCGCTTTGGCCGGCACCCGCGCCGACGTGTTGATTCTGGGCGAAACCGGCGCCGGCAAAGAGGTGGTGGCCCGCGCGCTGCACGACCTGTCCAGCCGCAGCGAAGGGCCGTTCGTGGCGATCAACGCCGGCGCGCTGGCCGAATCGGTGGTCGAAAGCGAACTGTTCGGCCACGAGCCCGGTGCGTTCACCGGCGCGCAGAAACGCCGTATCGGCAAGTTCGAATTTGCCAACGGCGGCACGCTGTTCCTCGACGAAATCGAGAGCATGAGCCTGGATGTACAGGTGAAGTTGCTGCGCATGCTGCAGGAGCGAGTGGTCGAACGCCTGGGCGGCAACCAGTTGATCCCGCTGGACATCCGCATCATAGCCGCGACCAAGGAAGACCTGCGTCAGTCTGCCGACCAAGGGCGTTTCCGCGCAGACCTGTATTACCGCCTGAACGTGGCGCCGCTGCGTATTCCGCCACTGCGTGAACGCGGCGACGACATATTGGTGTTGTTCCAGCATTTCGCCGATGCTGCCAGCCAACGTCATGGCCTGTCGCCGCATGCGCTGCAACCCGCGCAACGCGCCCTGCTGCTGCGTCATGACTGGCCAGGCAACGTCCGCGAGCTACAGAACGCCGCCGAGCGTTTCGCCCTTGGCCTGGAGCTGGCACTGGATGGCCAGGCACCCTCGGCAGCAGCCCCGGCAGCGCCCATGCTCAGCGGCAACCTCAGCGAACAGGTCGAGCAATTCGAACGTTCGCTGATCGCCGCCGAACTGGCCCAGCCACACGGCTCCATGCGGAGCCTGGCCGAAGCACTGGGTATCCCCCGCAAAACCCTGCATGACAAGCTGCGCAAGCATGGCTTGAACTTCGACGGCGGCAGCGGCGGGCATGACGATCAAGAGGACAACCGTTAATGAGCACCGATAGCCAGTACCTGCAGTCTGTACTGCACAGCGACATCCCCCTGACCCGCGAAATGGGCCTGGAAGTGATCGATTGGCAGCAGCACACCCTGCGCCTGCAACTGCCGCTGGCGGCCAACGTCAACCACAAAAGCACCATGTTCGGCGGCAGCCTGTACTGCGCAGCAGTGCTGGTGGGTTGGGGCTGGCTGCACCTGCGCCTGCGTGAACTGGGGATCGATGACGGGCATATCGTCATCCAGGAAGGGCAGATCAGCTACCCGTTGCCAGTGACCGGCACGGCGGTGGCGCGTTGTTCCGCGCCAGACGAGAAAACCTGGGAGCGGTTCCTGACCCTGTACCAGCGGCGTGGGCGGGCACGGTTGACGTTGGAGACCACGGTGAGCAATGACGGCAGTGACGAGCCGGCGGTGAGGTTCAGCGGCCAGTACGTTCTGCACCGCTAGCCCAGCAGCCGCTGAAAGCAACTGCGCTGCACAAAACCCAAAGGCTGGCGCAAAACCTGTGGGAGCGGGCAGGCCCGCGAACACCGGCGAAGCCGGTGCCCCGCACCGCGGTGCCTGCTTCGCGGGCTCGCCCGCTCCCACAGGGTAGGGTGAGACTCCGTCAAATCAGGTTCAGGAAGGCCTGGCGCCATGCAGCATTGGCAGGCAATGCCAGGAAATGCGGATTGAGCAGCGACTCGCGCGGCGGATACCGGAACGGCAAGCCATCCAGCCCGATCACTTCGCCACCGGCCCCCTCCACCACACCCTGCGCCGCAGCAGTGTCCCACTGCGAAGTCGGCGCCAGGCGCGGATAACAATCGGCGCTGCCCTCGGCCAACAGGCAGAACTTCAACGAGCTGCCGATATTGGCCAGCTCCAGCTCGCCCACCGCAGCCCCAAGGCCGGCCAACAGCGCTTCCTGCTCCGGGCTGGAATGCCGACGGCTGGCCACCACGGTAAAACGCTCGCCCTGCGCGGGTGCGTTGCGTACTTGGATCAGCTGGGCTGCCTCACCGGCATCTGCACGCCAGGCCCCCATGCCGCGTCCACCAAAATAGCAGCGCCCATTGGTGGGCATCGACACCACGCCAAACACCACCTCGCCGTTCTCGATCAGGGCGATGTTGACCGTGAACTCTTCACTGCCGGCAATGAATTCCTTGGTGCCATCCAGCGGATCGACCAGCCACCAGCGGCTCCAGTTTTGCCGCTCGGCCAGCGCAATATTGCAGTCCTCTTCGGACAGCACCGGAATCTGCGGCGCCAGCGCCAGCAGACCATCGGCGATTACCCGGTGCGCGGCTAGGTCGGCGGCGGTAACCGGCGAATCGTCGGCCTTGTTGGTTACCGCGACATCGGCGCGCCAGAATGGCAGGATCGCCTCGCCTGCCGTCAGCGCCAGCTTGACCACTTCGTGCATCAGTTGCAGGTCGTTCATAGCTCCAGCAACCCCCGCTGAATCAGCAGGTCACGGGCCAGGTACAGAGCCGCCAGGGCGCGGCCCTCGGTGAACTGCGGATGCATGGCCAAGGCCGACAACTCACGCAGGTTGACCTTGTCGACCCGCATCGGCTCAGGCTCGTCGCCTTCCAGGCGCTCTTCGTACAGGTCGCTGGCCAGCACCACCTGAATCTTCTGGCTCATGTAGCCCGGCGACAACGACAGTTCCGTCAGGTGCTCCAGCTGGCGTGCGCCAAAACCGGCTTCTTCCTTGAGCTCCCGGTCGGCTGCCGCCAGCACGTCTTCGCCCGGCTCGATCAGGCCCTTGGGCAACGACAGCTCGTATTCATCGGTGCCACCGCAGTATTCCTCCACCAGCACGGCGTGCTCGGCATCGAGCATGGCCACGATCATCACCGCGCCGTAGCCGTTACCCCGGCCCACCAGGCGCTCATAGGTGCGCTCGGCACCATTGCTGAAGCGCAGCTGTACGGCTTCGACGCGGAACAGGCGGCTACTGGCGACAATTTCGCGGCTGAGTACGGTGGGTTTCTGGCGCATGGGGCGGCTCCTTGGCGTGAACGGGTTACTATACCGTGGCTTGCCGACTGATCGAGAGTTTCCCATGCCTGTTCTTCCCTGGTCTGCCATCGATACCGTCCTGCTGGACATGGATGGCACCCTGCTCGACCTGCATTACGACAACCGCTTCTGGCTGGACCACCTGCCCCAGCGCTATGCCGAGCTGCACGGTGTAAGCCGGGCCATGGCCGAAATGGAGCTGCAACCGCTGTTCGAACGCAATGCCGGCACATTGAACTGGTACTGCCTGGACTTCTGGAGCCGCGAGCTACGCCTGCCCATTCGCGAGCTGAAGCGGGAAATTGCCGACCTGATTGCCCTGCGCCCGGATGCCGATACCTTCCTGGCGGCGATTCGCCAGGCTGGCAAGCGTGTCGTGATGATCACCAATGCCCACCGTGACTCGCTGTCTCTGAAGCTGGAGCGGGTGGAGCTGGCACCATACTTCGAGCGGCTGATCAGCTCGCACGACTATGGCTACGCGAAGGAAAGCCCGCAGTTTTGGGATGCCCTGCAGGCGGATATCGGCTTCGAACCGGAACGCAGCCTGTTCATCGATGACACGCTGGCGATTCTGCGCAGTGCACGGCGGTTTGGTGTGGGGCACTTGCTGGCGGTGCGCCAGCCGGATAGCAAAGCAGGGCCGCGGGATACTGAAGAGTTTGCGGCGGTCGAGGATTACCGGGAGTTACTGGTAGGCCTGTAAGGCCCCATTCGCGGGCGCGCCCGCGAAGAGGCCTGTACAGACTTCAGCGATCAGTCAGGAATACGCAGCACCTGCCCCGGATAGATCTTGTCCGGGTGCTTGAGCATCGGCTTGTTGGCCTCGAAAATCTTGTTGTACTGATTGGCATTGCCATACACGACCATGGCAATGGCTGAAAGTGTGTCGCCCGATTTCACTGTGACGAACCTTGCCGCCTGGACTACCGGTCCGGTCACGGTGATCTGGTCCTCGACACTGGCCACGCCGCTGATGTTGCCCGCCGCCAGGATGATCTTCTCCTTCTCTTCCTGGCTGGCCACTTCACCCTTGAGGATGATCTTGTCTCCTTCTACAGTGGCGGTGATGTTGGGGTTGCCCAGGCCAACAGCTTCCACGTGTTTCTTTAGCTGCTCCTCGGCATTGGCGTTGCCAGGGGTCAGCAGGTCGATCAACTTCTCGCCGGCTTCCTTCACGAAACTGAACAGGCTCATTGCGCTCTCCTTGTTGACGAAACCTTGGACACAGGAGTCTAGGTCAGCTTTACCACTTCCGCCCTGCGCGACCAATCGACGCGGTCTATCAAGGCATAGACCCTAGCGATTAGACGCCGCCGGCCCACGCGCCTAGGCTTGTGCTATCAGAAAGCCGCCGGTATTCAGCGCCCCGATGAACAGCAAGCCTCCGGTCTGCGCGGCCTCATCGCCCTTGTCCATGCCCGCCGCCAGCAACACCTACGACTACGTCCAGCTCAGCGACGCCAAACGCGACAGCACCCCGCTGGCCGAGGAAGTGGCCCTGGCCATTGTCTATAACGGCCTCAACCAGGCAGTGATGCTGGTCAGCCCTACCGATCTGGAAGACTTCGCCGTCGGTTTCAGCGTCGGCAGCGGCATTGTCGAAGGCACCGCAGAAATCTACGACCTCAAGCTCTCCGGCAGCGGCTCGGCACTGTACGCCGACCTGGAAATCTCCAGCCGGGCGTTCTGGAACCTGAAAAACCAGCGCCGCCAACTGGCCGGCACCAGTGGTTGCGGCCTGTGTGGGGTCGAGGCACTGGAGCAGGCACTGCCGGATCTGGCCGTGTTGCCGGGTGCGCCCCTGCCCCCGGCCCAGTGGCTGGTCGGCCTGCGCGAGCGCATCGACGCCTTCCAGCCACTGGGCCAGCATTGCGGTGCCGTGCATGCAGCATTGTTCATGGACCGCCAAGGCGAACTGCTGCTTGGCCGCGAAGACATCGGCCGGCACAACGCCCTCGACAAACTGATCGGCGCCCTGCTGCGACAACGCATCGACACCCAGGGTGGCCTGGCCATCGTCACCAGCCGCTGCAGCCTCGAGCTGATCCAGAAAGTACTGCGTGCCGGCATCCAGACCCTGGTCAGCCTGTCGGCGCCCACCGGCCTTGCCCTGCAATGGGCGCGCAAGCACAACCTCAACCTTATCCACTTGCCCAAGCACAGCGCACCGCGGGTCTACAGCCCAGCGGCGGAGTCGTAACAGTCGTGACCTCGTACCAACAACTTCCGGACGACACCCCAGCCTCCCCCCCTCGCTACAAGCCCTACCACGGCCCCGCCGGCGGTTGGGGCGCACTGCGTAGCGTGGCCAAGGCCTGGGTCGGCAGCGATAATGCGCTGAAGAACATTCGCGCCCTGCTCAAGACCAACCAGAACGGCGGTTTCGACTGCCCCGGCTGCGCCTGGGGGGACTCCCCGGAAAGCGGCATGGTCAAGTTCTGCGAGAACGGCGCCAAGGCGGTGAACTGGGAAGCTACCAAGCGCCGTGTCGATGCAGCCTTCTTCGCCCGTTACAGCGTCACCTCGCTGCTGCAGCAGAGCGACTACTGGCTGGAGTACCAAGGGCGCCTGACCGAACCGATGGTCTACGACGCACCCAGCGACCGTTACCTGCCGATCAGCTGGGATGCCGCCTTCGCCCTGATCGCCCGCGAACTGAACAAGCTGGCCAACCCTGACCAGGCCGAATTCTATACCTCGGGACGTGCCAGCAACGAAGCGGCGTACCTGTACCAACTGTTCGTGCGCGCCTACGGCACCAACAACTTCCCTGACTGCTCGAACATGTGCCATGAGGCCAGCGGCGTGGCGTTGGGGCAAAGCGTCGGGGTCGGCAAGGGTACAGTCACCTTCGACGACTTCGAGCACGCCGACGCCATTTTTGTCTGGGGCCAGAACCCCGGCACCAATCACCCGCGCATGCTCGACCCACTGCGTGATGCGGTAAAGCGTGGCGCCCAGGTGGTGTGCATCAACCCGCTCAAGGAGCGTGGTCTGGAGCGCTTCCAGCACCCCCAGAACCCACTGGAAATGCTGACCAACAGTGACCGCCCGACCAACACCGCCTTCTTCCGCCCGGCCCTGGGTGGCGACATGGCGATGCTGCGCGGCATGGCCAAGTTCGTCCTGCAATGGGAACGCGAAGCCCAGGCCAACGGCGAACCGGCCGTGTTCGACCACGCCTTTATCGCCGAACATGGCCATGGCGTCGATGAGTACCTGGCCGTGGTGGACGCCACGCCGTGGTCGCACATCCAGGCACAGTCCGGCCTGACCTTGGCCGATATCGAACTGGCCGCGCGCATGTACTGCCAGGGCAAGCGTGTGATCATGTGCTGGGCGATGGGCATCACCCAACACCGTCATTCGGTGCCGACCATTCAGGAAATCGTCAACCTGCAGATGCTGCGTGGCAACATCGGCGTGCCCGGCGCCGGCCTGTGCCCGGTGCGTGGCCACAGCAACGTGCAGGGTGACCGCACCATGGGCATCAACGAGCGCCCGCCAGAGGCGCTGCTGGATGCCATCGAAAAGCGCTTTGGCTTCCCTGTGCCGCGGCGCAATGGCCATAACACCGTCGAAGCCATTCATGCGATGCTCGATGGCCGGGCCAAGGTTTTCATCGGCTTGGGCGGCAACTTCGCCCAAGCCACACCCGACACCGAGCGTACCGCCCAGGCGCTGCGCAACTGCGAGCTGACCGTGCACATCAGCACCAAGCTCAACCGTAGCCACCTGGTCCATGGCAAGCAGGCACTGATCCTGCCATGCCTGGGCCGCACCGACATCGACCTGCAGGCCGACGGGCCGCAGGCAGTCACGGTGGAAGACTCGTTCAGCATGGTCCACGCCTCCAACGGCCAGCTCAAGCCGCTGTCGACGCAAATGCGCTCGGAGCCTGCGGTGATCGCCGGCATCGCTGCCGCCACGCTGGGCAAACAACCGGTGGACTGGCACTGGCTGGTGGCCGACTACGACCGCATCCGCGACCTGATCGGCGACACCATTCCCGGTTTCAGCGGCTTTAACCAGCGCCTGCGTAATCCGGGCGGCTTCTATCTGGGCAACAGCGCGGCCAGCCGCGAATGGGCGACCAGCACCGGCCGCGCCAACTTCAAGGCCAACCTGCTGCCCGACACGCTGCTTGACGAACGCGTACGCGCCAGCGGCCAGTTGCCAGACCTGATCATGCAATCGATGCGCTCGCACGATCAGTACAACACCACTATCTACGGCCTGGACGACCGCTACCGCGGTGTGCGCGGGCAGCGCGAGGTGCTGTTCGCCAACGAAGCCGACATCATCCGCCTGGGCTTCAAGCCGGGGCAGAAGGTCGACATCGTTTCGCTGTGGGGGGATGAACATGTGCGCCGGGTGCAAGGCTTTACCCTGCTGGCCTTCGACATACCTGCCGGGCAGGCGGCGGCGTATTACCCGGAGGTGAACCCGCTGGTGCCGCTGGAGAGCATTGGCGTTGGTAGCCATACGCCAACATCGAAGTTTATTGCCATCAAGCTGGAGCGTGCGCGCGAGGACGGGCGCATCCTGTAAAAATGAAAAAAGCCCTGTTCCGTGGCGGCTCAGGGCTTTGTCATAAAGGACTCAGACAGCTTAAAAACGATAAAGTTTCATAGTAAATACAGCAAGTTAGAGAATTGTGTACAACTCGTGTTACTCGTCGGATTTCCGTTGCCAGCCACGCCTCTTAGCCTCAAATTCGCCTCGTCATCCCTATGAGGCTCTCTTGATGAAGAAGTACTCCTCGATTCTGTTGTTGTCTTTCAGCTTGCTCAGCGGCGTTGCCATGGCAGGCGGCACCACCGAGGCCGGCATTGGCGGCGCATTGGGTGGGGTACTGGGCTCTGTCGTGGGCAACTCCATCGGTGGCAGCACCGGCGGCGCCATTGGTGCCGGTCTGGGCGGTGCAGCAGGTGGCGCCCTGGGCGCAGACAAACGCCAGCGTGGTGAGGCCGCTATCGGCGGCGCGCTGGGCGCTGCAGGTGGTAACGTGGTCGGTCGCTCCGTGGGCGGCACCACGGGTAGCTACATTGGCGCGGCAGCCGGCGGTGGTGCCGGTGGTGCGCTGGGTAACTACCTGGGCAAAGAGGCCGACAAAGACGATTACCGCGATGGCCGCCGCTATCGTCGCGGCTACGACGACGACCGTCGTCACTGGGACCGTGGTCACCATTATGGCCACCGCAAGCACAAGCGCCACTGGCGCGACTAACGCCTGAGGGCCCTGCCCCCGGCAACAAAAGCCCCGCCCCTGCCAGCGGGGCTTTTTTATGCCTGCCGCTCCAGCACGAGGCCGGACAGGATCACCTGCAGCGCCTCTGGCAACGCCACAGGCCGGCCACTGGCGCGCTCGATGAACACCTGCACCACCGTGCCTGCCGCGCATGCGTCCGATTCGCCCGGACGGTACAGCGCCAGCCGGTACTCTACCGTGCTGCCCGCCAGACGCGTCACTCCCAACCCCACTTCCAACAAGTCCGGGAAGCCCGGTAGCGCGTAGAAATCCGCAGCTGAACTGACTACGAAGGCGGCCAGTTCACCGTGCCGCAGGTCCAGTTCAGCCTGCTCGACGAGAAACGCCTGGATCGCGGTTTCGAAAAAACCGTGCACCGTTGCACCGGCGATGTGGCCGTTCAGGTCGTTGTCCTGGGGGCGGGTAAGGATCGGGTGGAAGTGGGAGAAGGCAGTGCGCTGAGGGGCTTCGGTCATCTGGCTGGCTCTTGTCTTCGCAATGGATGCTGACAGTGAAACAGAAAAACCAGATTTTCGCTGCCTATGCGGGCCCCTTCGCGGGCAAGCCCTAACCCACAAAAAAGCCGCCCCTGGGGGCGGCTTTCTCGTTGCGGCTGAGCTCGGCTTACAGCTGCGGGCCAGCGGCCTTGATGGCGTCGGAAACTTCGAACTTCTTGAAGTTTTCGATGAACAGCTTGGCCAGACCTTTGGCAGCCTCGTCGTAGGCCGCTTTGTCAGCCCAGTTGGTGCGCGGGTTGAGCAGTTCGGTTTCAACGCCCGGAACGGCCTTCGGCACGTCCAGGTTGATGATGTCCAGGTGCTCGGTTTCGGCACCGACCAGTGCGCCGCTCTGGATTGCAGCGATCACGGCACGGGTGGTGGGGATGCTGAAGCGCTTGCCAACGCCGTAGCCACCACCGGTCCAGCCGGTGTTGACCAGGTAGACCTTGGAGTTGAAGCCGTTGATACGCTTGATCAGCAGCTCGGCGTACTCGCCAGCCGGACGCGGGAAGAACGGTGCGCCGAAGCAGGTGGAGAAGGTCGACTTGATGCCGCCGCCAGAACCCATTTCAGTGGAACCGACCAGCGCGGTGTAGCCGGACAGGAAGTGGTAGGCCGCCTGCTCGTTGTTCAGGATCGAAACCGGAGGCAGAACACCTGTCAGGTCGCAGGTGAGGAAGATCACTGCATTAGGCTCGCCGCCCAGGTTCGCTTCCGAACGCTTGGCAACGTGCTCCAGCGGGTAGGCCGCACGGCTGTTCTGAGTCAGGCTGACATCGGTGTAGTCGGCGTGCTTGTTGGCGTCGAGAACGACGTTTTCCAGTACTGCGCCGTGCTTGATGGCTTTCCAGATGACCGGCTCGTTCTTCTCGGACAGGTCGATGCACTTGGCGTAGCAGCCGCCTTCCATGTTGAAGACAACGCCTTCGCCCCAACCGTGCTCGTCGTCACCGATCAGGTAACGGCTTTCGTCAGCCGAAAGGGTAGTCTTGCCAGTGCCGGACAGGCCGAAGAACAAGGTCACATCGCCTTCTTCGCCGATGTTGGCCGCGCAGTGCATAGGCAGTACGTCGGCAGCCGGCAGCAGGAAGTTCTGCACCGAGAACATGGCTTTCTTCATTTCGCCGGCGTAGCGCATGCCAGCGATCAGCACTTTCTTCTGAGCGAAGTTGATGATCACGCAACCGTCGGAGTTGGTGCCGTCACGCTCAGGCTCGCACACGAAGTTGGCGACGTTGAGGATCTGCCACTGGTCGCGGCCAGCCGGGTTGAACTGCTCCGGGTTGATGAACAGGCAACGACCGAACAGGTTCTGCCAGGCAGTCTGGGTGGTCATCTTCACCGGCAGGTAGTGCTCGGCTGCGGCCCCTACGTGAACATAGGAAACGAAGTGATCCTGGGCGTTGTTGAACGCCTCGACGCGAGCCCACAGGGCATCGAACTTGTCGGCCGGGAACTTGCGGTTGATCGGGCCCCAGGAAATGGCGTCCTGGGTGGAAGGTTCTTCGACGATGAAACGGTCAGCCGGCGAACGGCCGGTACGGTGACCAGTCTCCACGACCAGTGCGCCAGTATCGGCTAGTACGCCTTCACCGCGTTGCAGCGCTTCTTTTACCAGCTCATCGACGCTCAGGTCGGTGTACACGGTGTTGTTGGCTTGCGTCATGAGATACCCCATCCGGCCCGAGGCCGAGTGCTCCAAACGTTTTGTAGTTGTCTTGAAAAAACTACTACAGCGAAAAAAGTGGCCGGATTATGCCAGAAACGCCCAAAAAAAGTAGGCCCCTCCTGTCAGAACTGCGCTTTTGCGCAATTCGACAGGAGATTATCCTGTGATTTAACGTTTCAGTGACGAGTTTCTGAGGCCACGTCAGTACCGCCACCCGCAAACAATTGCGCCACATCGCTGGCATCGAAGAAGTAGCGCTCGTTGCAGAACTGGCAATCGATCTCTACCGTCCCGCCACATTCGTCCACCAGCGCCTTGGCGTCGTGCTCGCCCAGACTGACCAGCGCATTGCCGGAGCGTTCCCGCGAACAGCTGCAATTGAAGCGCAGTGGCTGGATATCGAACAGGCGCACGGCGTCTTCGTGATACAGGCGGTGCAGCAGTGTTTCGTTGCCCTCTGTCCACTCTTCAGGCTTGAGTGTCTTGGCCAGGGCGACCACATGCTGCCAGCTGTCTTCGCGCTCTTCATCATCCGGCTGGCGATCACGTGGCAGTTGCTGCAGCAATAGCCCACGGGCCTTGCCGCCTTGGGCATTGAGCCAGAAACGGGTATTGAGCTGCTGCGACTGGACGAAGTAGTTGGTGAAACATTCAGACAGGTTGGCGCCATCGAGGTCGACGGTCCCCTGGTAGCGCTGGCCCTTGACCGGGTCGATGGTCAGGGTCAGGTGGCCGTCGGGCATCAGCTGCGACAGGGTGGCACCAGCCGGAATCTGGTCCGCTTCGTAGCGGGCCATGCCACGAATCTCGCGCTCACTGGAACATTCCACCATCAGCAGCGGAATCGGCCCGGCCGAACGCGCCTGCAGAATCAGCAGGCCATCGAACTTCATTGCACCCACCAGCAAGGCGGTGGCGGCCATCAACTCGCCGAGCAGCACCTGGACCGGCTGGGGGTACTCATGACGCGCCAACACCGCGGCGTAGCTGTCATCGAGAGACACCCACTCGCCGCGCACATCGCGCTCGTCGAAGATGAAACGTTGGGTGAAATCGGTATCAGGCAAATCGCTCATAGGTTTCGGCTATCTAAAAAATGATGACAAAATGGTTACAAGGGTTGTCGAAAACCGGCGAGAACCCGTGACAGAGCGCTTACAAGGCGCTCCGATTCCTGTTTGCAATAGAGGTATTTTATGGACAATCGACCACTGTTCCAAGCAAGGTGGTCCTGGGGGCCATTGGCAGCCTGTACGCTGCTTCCCATCGCTCTACTGTGTTTCTGGTTATGGCCTTTTGGCCAGATCCTGTGCCTGACTTTCGACGAGTGGCTGTTCCGCAGCCTGAACGCGCCGCTGGCCGATAGCACCACATGGCGCTACATCTGGACCATCGGCAGCCTACGCCCGTTCGACATCGTCGTCGGCCTGATCCTGCTGGCAGTGCTCATTCGTGGTGACTGGGTGTTCAAGGCTGCTCAGGTTCGCCAGGCATTCTTCGGCTTTCTGGTCACGCTACTCCTCTTAGTGGTGATTCGCGCGCTGTTTTCCAAGTGGGTGGATGCAGCCGGGTGGCAACACAAGAGTCCCTCGATGATCTTCGACGACGTCGTGCACCTGAGTGACTATTACCCGAACCTGGAGGCTGCCTGGGAACTCAAGGACCGCTCCAGCAAGAGTTTCCCGGGTGATCACGCCTCGGTGCTGCTGATCTGGGCGCTGTTCATGAGCGTGTTCAGCCGCGGCCTTGCGCAATACCTGATGGTCTGGGGCCTCGCAGCGCTGTTCATGCTGCCGCGCCTGGTGGCCGGTGCCCATTGGGGGCAGGACGACTACATCGGCGGCTTGCTGATGGCCGTACTGGCGCTGGGCTGGAGCTACTACACGCCGCTGGCGGCCAAAGGCAGCGAGGCGTTGATGCGCTGGACAGCGCCGTTGTTCAAGCTGCTGTCCACGTTACCGTTGGTCGGACGAATGGCGGTGTTGCGCTAGATTTTTTGGGGCTGCGCAGCAGCCCCATTCAATCGTAACTTCCATGCAGCTGGTGAATCTGCCGCCGCTGCTTCTTGGTCGGCCGGCCATCGGTGGTCACGCCCATGGCCCCGGCCTTACGCATTTCAGCCGCCTGTTCACGGCGACGCACACTTTCTTCGTTTTCCTCGTACAACGCCTGCGCCTCTGGGGCACCACGACGCACCACCGACAGCGCCTTCACCACCACCGTGCGCTCATCGAAGCCGGTACGCAGCACGAACTCGTCGCCCACCCGCGGTTCCTTGCCCGGCTTGCATCGCTCGCCCCGGCAATGCACCTTGCCACTCTCGATCGCCGCCTTGGCCAGCGCTCGCGTCTTGTAGAAGCGCGCCGCCCACAGCCATTTGTCCAGGCGAACCTTGTCGTCGTCTTCGGCTTTTTGTGCCATCCCGTTACCTCGGATTCTGTCTTTCATCGAACTGTACTACCTTCACATACGGATGCAAAAAGTCCCCGCCGTGCTTAAAGTTCACCACCTCATTCGCAGGGTGCGCTTCGTGAAGACATTTGACCATTTGACTGTGATCGGCCTGCGCGAGTGGGTCGCCCTGCCTGACCTCGGCGTGGCCGGGCTGCGCGCCAAGATCGACACCGGTGCCAGCACGTCGAGCCTGCATGCCACCGAAGTGGAACCCTTCGAGCGCGACGGCCAGCCCTGGGTTCGCTTCACTGCGCACCTGGGCTCGGTGGTGCAGTTGCGCCACCGCCGCTGCGAGGCACCGTTGGTGACGATGAAAACCATCAAGAGCTCCAACGGCCACGCCCAGACCCGCTACGTCATCCGCACGTCACTGGCGCTGGGTGATGGTGTGTGGGAGGTGGAGTTCACCCTGGCCTGCCGCAAGAACATGCGCTACCGCCTGTTGCTTGGCTCCAAGGCCCTGATACACGGCCAGCTGGTGGTGAACCCAGGCCTGAAATACGTACAAGATAAACCGGCCTTCCCGGCCACCCTTTCCCCTGTCACAGGTGCTGCATGAAGATCGCTGTGCTGTCGCGCAATCCGCGTCTGTATTCCACCCGCCGCCTGGTCGAAGCCGGTACCCAGCGTGGCCACGAAATGGTGGTGATCGATACCCTGCGGGCCTACATGAACATTGCCAGCCACAAGCCGCAGATCCACTACCGCGGCAAGCCGCTGGAAGGCTTCGATGCCGTGATCCCGCGCATAGGTGCTTCGGTTACGTTCTATGGCTGCGCGGTGCTGCGCCAATTCGAAATGATGGGCGTATACCCGCTCAACGAGTCGGTAGCCATTGCCCGTTCGCGCGACAAGCTGCGCTCGTTGCAGCTGTTGTCGCGGCGCGGCATAGGCCTGCCGATCACCGGTTTCGCCCACTCGCCGGACGATATCCCCGACCTGATCCAGATGGTCAACGGTGCCCCGCTGGTGATCAAGGTACTGGAAGGCACCCAGGGTATTGGCGTGGTGCTGTGCGAAACGCCCCAGGCGGCCGAGTCGGTGATCGAAGCGTTCATGGGCCTCAAGCAGAACATCATGGTGCAGGAGTACATCAAGGAGGCCGGTGGCGCAGATATCCGATGCTTCGTGGTAGGCGACAAAGTAATTGCCTCGATGAAGCGTCAGGCCAAACCGGGCGAGTTCCGCTCCAACCTGCACCGGGGTGGCGTCGCCAGCCTGATAAAAATCACCCCAGAAGAGCGCATCACCGCCATCCGGGCGGCCAAGGTGATGGGGTTGAGCGTGGCGGGTGTGGATATCCTGCGCTCCAACCACGGGCCTTTGGTGATGGAGGTAAACTCGTCGCCAGGGCTGGAGGGCATCGAGGTCACCACCGGCAAGAACGTCGCCGGGATGATCATCGAGCACCTGGAGAAGAATGGCGGGCCCAATCAGACCCGGACCAAGGGCAAAGGCTGATTCAAGCCTCTACCCGCCGCTTCGCGGCCAAGCCGCTGCCACAGGTACTGCGCAATCCCTGTAAGTGCGGCTTTAGCCGTGAAGAGGCCAGTGAGCCTCACACAGCATTACGCGGCAGCAGCAGCCCCAGCGGCAACCTGACCCGCGCCTCGATCCCGCCGCCAGACCGGTTACGCAACTCCACGTTCCCGCCATGTTGCGCAGCAATCCGCTTGACGATCGCCAGCCCCAGCCCGGTGCCCTTGCCGCCCCGTGCCCGGTCACCGCGAATGAACGGGTTGAAGATGGTTTCCAGCTCCGACTCGTCAATACCGGTGCCCCGGTCCAGCACACTGAGCACCACATACGGCGCACTCTCGTCACCTGACACATAGGCAGCCACCTCGACCCCCTTGCCAGCATGGTGCAGGGCGTTGCCGATCAGGTTGCCCAGCATGCGCTTGAGCGAAACCCGGCGCAGCGGGAACGGTGGAATCGGCTCCAGGCACAGGCGCACACGCTCTTCCGGCTGGTTGTACGGAGCCACCACCTCACGCACCAGGTCAGCAAGGTCGACCTCTTCCACCGGCTCGTCACGGCCATCGCGGATGAAGGCCAGGAACTGATCGAGAATCGCGTCCATGTCCTCGATATCGCGAACCATGTCATCGCTCAGCTCGTTGTCGCTGTTCAGCAAGGACAGCGACAGACGCAGGCGCGTCAGAGGCGTGCGCAAGTCGTGGGAAACCCCGGCCAGCATCAACTCACGCTCGCGCCCGGCCTGCTCGACATCCTCGGCCATCTGGTTGAACGCCTTGTACACCTCGGTCATCTCGCTGGGGGTATCGCTGATCGGCAGGCGCACACTGCGCCCCTGGCCAAGCTGGCGGGCGGCGAACACCAAGCGTTTGAGCGGCTGGTTGAGCTGACGTACAAAAATCCACGCCGAGGCGGTGGACAACAAGCCAATGGCCAGGAACCAGCCCAGCACGTTCCAGATCTTCTGCCCACGCAATGGGTGCGGGTACAGCGGCACTTTCAGCCAACCCGGCCCCAGGCTTGGCGCATTGACCCACAACGCGGGCGGTGCATGGATGCGCAGCCGCACTTCGGTGTCGTCACCCAGCTCGGCCTGCATCTGCCGTTGGTAGATCTCACTGTAGGGCCAATGCTGCTCGCCTTCGGGCACACCCGAGCCGGTCACCCGGATAAGACCTGCCGCCTCGGCGATCTTGTCGCGGTTTTCTTCGTCGGCGGCCCAATAGGCGCGCAAGGTCAGCGCCACACCATGGCTGTACTGACGGTCGACCAGCACGTCCTCGTTCATCAGCAGGTAGACCAGGGTCAGCGCCTTGGAGAACAGAACGACGATCAACACCAGCCACAGGGTGCGGGCGAAGAAACTTTGCGGAAACCAGAGCGGTGTTTTCATCGACGTCCAGGCATCATTTTCCGGCGTTTCCGTCCGGTACGAACACGTAGCCCACGCCCCAGACGGTCTGGATGTAACGCGGCTTGGACGGGTCCGGCTCGATCATGCGACGCAGGCGTGAGATCTGCACATCGATGGAGCGCTCCAGCGCATCCCATTCGCGGCCGCGCGCCAGGTTCATCAGCTTGTCGCGGGTCAACGGCTCGCGGGCGTGCATCACCAGAGCCTTGAGCACAGCGAACTCGCCGGTGGTGAGCATGTGCACTTCGTTGCCACGCTTGAGCTCGCGGGTGGCCAGCGACAGCTCATAGTCGCCGAAGGTGACCGACTCGTCCTCGCTGCCCGGCGCACCCGGCACGCTCGGCGCCTGACGACGCAACACCGCCTTGACCCGGGCCATCAGTTCGTCCGGGTTGAACGGCTTGCCCAGGTAGTCGTCGGCGCCCAGCTCCAGGCCCTTGATGCGGCTGAGCTCGTCGCCCTTGGCGGTCAGCATGATGATCGGGATCTGGTTGTTCTGCTGGCGCAGGCGCTTGCAGGCGGACAGGCCATCCTCGCCTGGCAGCATCAGGTCGAGCACCACCAGGTTGAACACCTCGCGCTGCAGCAGGCGATCCATCTGCTCGGTGTTGGGCACCGCACGGGCACGGTAGCCCTTGCTGGTGAAGAAACGTTCCAGCAGGCTGCTAAGCCCCGGATCGTCGTCGACGATGAGAATCTTGTCACCTTCAGCGGTGTTTGGCGTGCCGGTCATGAATAACTCCTCTGATATCGCCGCGCATTATGGCGTAGCCATTGCTGCACGTTGCGTGAGCATTGTTAGCAGATTTTTCCCCCGGCGCCAGTTCCGGCTGGCCGGGCGCCATCACCGCAAGCCGTTTGCGATGGGTATAATGCGCGGCTTTCATCCAGCGCCGCCGGGCAAAAAGCCCACAGGCGACCCCCGTATTCACAAATGTCAGGTGGTTTACATGGACAGCATCAACAGCCGTATCGCCGAGGAACTGGGCGTACGCCCGCAGCAGGTCGAGGCGGCCGTGAGCCTGTTGGACGAAGGCTCGACCGTGCCCTTCATCGCCCGCTATCGCAAGGAAGTGACCGGTAGCCTTGACGACACTCAGTTGCGCCACCTGGAAGAGCGCCTGCGCTACCTGCGCGAACTCGACGAGCGCCGCGCCAGCATCCTTTCCAGCATCGAGGAACAGGGCAAGCTGACCCCGGAACTGGCCCGCGAGATCAAGCTGGCCGACACCAAGACCCGCCTCGAAGACCTGTACCTGCCGTACAAGCAGAAGCGCCGCACCAAGGGCCAGATCGCCCTGGAAGCCGGCCTTGGCGAACTGGCCGATGGCCTGTTCAACGACCCGACCCTGGCCCCGGAAAGCGAAGCCGCACGCTTCGTCAACGCCGAAAAGGGCGTGGCCGACGTCAAGGCCGCGCTGGAAGGCGCCAAGTACATCCTGATGGAGCGCTTTGCCGAAGACGCCGCCCTGCTCGACAAGCTGCGCAGCTACCTCAAGCAGGAAGCCGTGCTCAGCGCCCGCGTCGTGGCCGGCAAGGAAGAAGAAGGCGCCAAGTTCCGCGACTACTTCGCTCATGACGAGCTGCTGCGTACTGCGCCATCGCACCGTGCCCTGGCGATCTTCCGCGGGCGCAACGAAGGCGTGTTGAGCGTCTCGCTGAAGGTCGGCGAAGAACTGCCCGGCACCCTGCACCCATGCGAGCTGATGATCGGCAACCACGTCGGCATCGAGAACCGCAGCCGGCCGGCCGACAAGTGGCTGGGTGAAGTGGTGCGCTGGACCTGGAAGGTCAAGCTGTACACCCACCTGGAAACCGACCTGTTCGGCGAGCTGCGCGACAGTGCCGAAGGCGAGGCGATCAATGTGTTCGCCCACAACCTGCATGACCTGCTGCTGGCCGCCCCGGCCGGCCCCCGCGCCACCCTGGGCTTCGACCCGGGCCTGCGCACCGGCTGCAAGATCGCCGTGGTCGACGCAACCGGCAAACTGCTGGACCACACCACGGTCTACCCGCACGCGCCGAAGAACGACTGGGACCGCACCATTTCCATCATGGCCGCACTGTGCGCCAAACACTCGGTGGAGCTGATCGCCATTGGCAACGGTACCGCCAGCCGCGAAAGCGACAAGCTGGTGACCGAGTTGGTCAAGAAATATCCCGCCCTGAAAATCACCAAGATCATGGTTTCCGAAGCCGGCGCTTCGGTGTACTCGGCATCGGAATTGGCCGCCCGCGAGTTCCCGGACCTGGACGTGTCGATCCGCGGCGCCGTGTCGATCGCCCGACGCCTGCAGGATCCGCTGGCCGAACTGGTGAAGATCGATCCGAAATCCATCGGTGTCGGCCAGTACCAGCACGACGTGTCCCAACTGAAACTGGCACGTGGCCTGGACGCGGTAGTCGAGGACTGTGTGAACGCCGTGGGCGTGGACGTGAACACCGCTTCGGTGGCGCTGCTGACGCGCATCTCCGGCCTCAATGCCACCCTGGCACAGAACATCGTCGCCCACCGCGATGCCAATGGTCCGTTTGCCACCCGGGCAGCGTTGAAAAAGGTCAGCCGCCTGGGTGAGAAAACCTTCGAGCAGGCCGCCGGCTTCCTGCGCGTGATGAACGGCGACAACCCGCTGGACGCCTCTGCGGTGCACCCTGAGGCCTATCCACTGGTGCAGCGCATTGCTGCCGATACCGACCGCGACATCCGCTCGCTGATTGGTGACAGCAGCTTCCTCAAGCGCCTGGACCCGAAAAAGTTCACCGACGAAACCTTCGGCCTGCCAACCGTTACCGACATCCTGCAAGAGCTGGACAAGCCAGGCCGCGACCCGCGTCCGGAGTTCAAGACCGCCACCTTCCAGGACGGCGTCGAAGACCTCAAGGACCTGGAACCGGGCATGATCCTCGAAGGCGTGGTGACCAACGTTACCAACTTCGGCGCCTTCGTCGACATCGGCGTGCACCAGGACGGCCTGGTGCATATCTCGGCGCTGTCGGAGAAATTCGTCAAAGACCCGCGTGAGGCGGTCAAGGCCGGCGATGTGGTCAAGGTCAAGGTCATGGAAGTGGACATCCCGCGCAAACGCGTCGGCCTGTCCATGCGCATGAGCGACACCCCGGGCGAGAAGGTCGAAGGCAACCGCGGTGGAAATCGTGGCAATGGCGGCAATCGCCAGCAGCAGGCACCGCGTCAGCGCGAAACCGCCACCGCAGCCCCGGCCAACAACGCCATGGCCGCCCTGTTCGCCAACGCCAAGCAACTGAAGAAGAAGTAATGGACGTACCTCGCGAATACGTCGAAAGCGCCTTCAGCCAGCTGCTGGGCTGCCGCCTGCAACACCTGGACAGCGGTGTTGCCGAGGTAGCCCTGGCGCTCGAGCCCCAGTTGCGCAACCGTGGCCAGAAGCTGCACGGCGGGGCGATCTTCAGCCTGGTGGACATCGCCATGGGCCTGGCCTGCTCGGCCAGCCATGGCTTTGACCAGCAAAGCGTCACCATCGAGTGCAAGATCAACTACATGCGTGCCGTCAGCGACGGCGAAGTGCTGTGCACCGCCCGTGTGCTGCACGCCGGGCGGCGCACCCTGGTGGTCGACGCCGACGTAGTTCAGGGCGACAAGCTGGTGGCCAAAGCGCAAGGAACCTTCGCGGTTCTCTAGCTCACCAAGCAGTATCTGCGGTATTTTCAGCAGTGCGCTGGCACTGCTGGAACCGCGTAAACCAGGCGACAACGCCAGTTCCTTTCTTCCTACCCTTGTAGACCGTTATCTCTACCCCCATATTGGGGCGACTGACGCGTGAAGGAATACATCTTGAGCGAACTCCTCAACCGCCGCCTGAGCCTGCTCGGCGCCAATCTCCCCCTGCTCAAGCAGTGCCTGCACGGTATTGAGCGCGAATGCCTGCGCGTGACCGATGAAGGTCGCCTGGCCCAGACCCCGCATCCGGAAGCACTGGGATCGGCGCTGACCAACGAGCAGATCACCACCGATTATTCCGAGTCGCTGCTGGAGTTCATCACCCCAGCGCTGGCCGACCCGGCCAAGGTGCTCGAAAGCCTCGAAGAGACCCACCGTTTCGTCTACAGCAAGCTGGGCGACGAATACCTGTGGAGCCCGTCGATGCCGTGCACGCTGCCGGCCGAGGAGGATATCCCGATCGCCGAGTACGGCAGCTCGAACATCGGCAAGCTCAAACACGTCTACCGCAAGGGCCTGGCCCTGCGTTACGGCCGCACCATGCAGTGCATCGCCGGTATTCATTACAATTTCTCGCTGCCCGAAGCGCTTTGGCCACTGCTGCGCGAAGCCGAAGGCAGTACGGAAAATGACCGCGACTACCAGTCGTCGGCCTACATCGCGCTGATTCGTAACTTCCGCCGCTACAGCTGGCTGCTGATGTACCTGTTCGGCGCCTCGCCGGCCCTGGACAAAGGCTTCCTGCGTGGCCGCCCGCACCAGCTCGAAGAGCTGGATGCCGAAACCCTGTTCCTGCCTTATGCCACCAGCCTGCGCATGAGCGACCTGGGTTACCAGAGCAACGCCCAGGCCGGCCTTACGCCCTGCTACAACAACCTGGCCAGCTACACCGACAGCCTGCGCAAGGCCGTGGGCACGCCCTACCCGCCTTACGTTGAAATCGGCACGCATGTGGATGGCGAGTGGGTTCAGCTGAACACCAACATTCTGCAGATCGAAAACGAGTACTACTCGAACATCCGCCCCAAGCGTGTTACCTACACCGGCGAGCGGCCGATCCAGGCCCTGACCTCGCGGGGTGTGCAGTATGTGGAAGTGCGCTGCCTGGACATCAACCCGTTCCTGCCGGTCGGTATCGACCTGACCGAGGCGCGCTTCCTCGACGCATTCCTGCTGTTCTGCGCGCTGGAAGAAAGCCCGCAACTGGACAACGGTGAGTGCGGCCAGTGCACCAGCAACTTCCTGACCGTGGTCAAGGAAGGCCGTCGTCCGGGCCTGGAGTTGCACCGCAATGGCCAGCCGATCAGCCTGAAAGACTGGGCCAGCGAGCTGATCGGGCGTATCCGCCAATTGGCCAATCTGCTCGACCAGGCGCAAGGCTCTGATGAGCACGCCAAGGCCCTGGATGCGCAGCAGGCCAAGGTCGACGACACCTCGCTGACCCCGTCGGCCCAGGTGCTGGCACGCATGACCGAGCATGACGAGAGCTTCGTCCAGTTCTCGCTGCGCCAGAGCCGTGTGCATGCCGAGACTTTCCGCGAGCAACCGCTGAGCAACGAAAAGCAGCAAGCATTCGAGACGCTGGCCCGCGAGTCGCTCGCCAGGCAGTCCGAGCTGGAGCAAAACGAAGTCGGTGACTTCGACCTGTTCGTCGGCGCCTACCAGGCCAGCATCCTGGCAATCAGCAGTTGATGAACCGCACCACCACCCCGCGCAAACCACGCGCCAGCAGCCAGGCCAGGATCGAGGCGATCCTGGCGGCTGCGCGTGAGCTGTTGGCCGAACAAGGGGTGGCAGCACTTTCTATCTACAGCGTGGCCGAGCGGGCGCAGATTCCGCCTTCGTCGGTGTATCACTTTTTCGCCAGCGTGCCGGCCTTGCTGGAGGCACTTACTGCAGATGTGCACCGGGCGTTTCGCGAAGCCCTGAGCGCTCCGATCGACAGCAGCGCGTTCAGCACCTGGCACGAACTGTCACGGCTGATCGAACAACGCATGCTTGATATCTATCACGAGGATGCGGCGGCGCGGCAGTTGATCCTGGCGCAGCATGGCCTGAGCGAGGTAGTGCAGGCCGACCGGCAGCACGACATGGAACTGGGCGACTTGATGCACAAGTTGTTCGACCAGCATTTTCACCTGCCGGTGATGCCACCGGATGTGGATGTGTTTGCCCTGGCCATGGAGTTGAGCGACCGGGTGTATGCACGGTCGGTGCAGCTGCACGAGGCGATCACCCCGCGCATGGCCGAGGAAGGCAAGCGGGTGTTCGAAGCGTATCTGGGGTTGTATCTGCCGCCGTTTCTGGCCAAGCGTTCCAGCTGAGAAATCTGGGGCCGCTTGGCGGCCCTTCGCGGGCAAGCCCGCTCCCACAGAGCCCGCGCGCACCCTGGAGCTTGCGAGTACCTGTGGGAGCGGGCGTGCCGGCGAAGGGCTGCAAAGCAGCCCCAATATCGACCCGCCGCATCACAGCTTGGCGATAGACACTTCGGTCGACTTCACAAAGGCAATCACTTCACTGCCCACCTGCAACTCCAGCTCCCGCACGGAACGGGTGGTAATCACCGAAGTGACGATACCCGAAGCCGTCTGCACGTCGATTTCCGACAGTACCGGGCCTTCGAGGATTTCTTTCACAGTACCTTTGAACTGGTTGCGAACGTTGATGGCTTTGATAGTCATGGTTTGTTTCCTTTTGGCTTCTGGGATTCAATGCGCCCAGCGCAGTTGCGTGGGCAGAGGGGCTACAGGATCCGGCTCGGGCGCAGTGCCCGGGGTGGACAGAACACGGTTGAGCACTTCGCTTTCCAGCGCGGCCAGACGGTGCGAACCACGCGCCCGGGGCCGTGCCAGGTCAACAGTGAGGTCGAGCCCGACCTCGCCGTGCTCGATCAGGATCACCCGGTCAGCCACGGCAACCGCCTCGCTGACGTCGTGGGTGACCAGCAGCACAGTGAAGCCGTGCTGACGCCACAGGCGTTCGATCAGTTGCTGCATCTCGATACGGGTCAACGCATCCAGCGCCCCCAGCGGCTCGTCCAGCAGCAGCAGGCGGGGCTGATGAATCAAGGCTCGGGCCAAAGCCACGCGCTGCTTCTGGCCTCCCGAGAGCGCTGCCGGCCATTCGTTGGCGCGGTCGGCCAGGCCAACCGCATCCAAGGCCTCCAGCGCACGCGGGCGCCAGTCGCCAGACAGCCCAAGGCCAACGTTGTCGATCACCTTCTTCCACGGCAGCAGCCGCGCGTCCTGGAACATCAGGCGGGTTTCTTCACGGGCCTCTTCCAGCGGCGCGGCACCGGCCAGCAGCTGCCCGGCGGTGGGCTGGTCCAGCCCGGCCAGCAGCCGCAGCAAAGTGCTCTTGCCGCAGCCGCTGCGGCCGACAATGGCCACGAACTGGCCGGCCGGGATGTGCAGGTCGATACCCTTCAAAACTTCGCGCTGGCCAAAGGTCTTGCGCAGGCCCTTGGAGGCCAGCGGGGTGCCACGCAGCAGGCGTGGCGGCTGTTCCTTGAGCACGGTCATGCGCCCTCCTTCCTGGCAACTTGATAGGCCGGGTGCCAGCGCAGCCACACACGCTCCAGGCCTCGGGCCGCAAGGTCGGCAAGCTTGCCGAGCACGGCATACAGGACGATGGCCAGCACTACCACGTCGGTCTGAAGAAATTCGCGAGCATTCATTGCCAGGTAACCGATGCCGGCGTTGGCCGAAATGGTTTCGGCAACAATCAGGGTCAGCCACATGAAGCCAAGGGCGAAACGCACACCCACCAGGATCGAAGGCAGCGCCCCCGGCAGGATCACCTGGCGGAACAGGCCGAAGCCGGACAAACCGTAACTGCGCGCCATTTCCACCAACGCTGGGTCGACGTTACGGATGCCGTGGTAGGTGTTCAGGTAGATCGGGAACAACGTGCCCAGCGCGACAAGAAAGATCTTTGCCGATTCGTCGATACCGAACCACAGGATCACCAACGGGATCAGCGCGAGGTGGGGCACGTTGCGGATCATCTGTACCGAGCTGTCGAGCAGGCGTTCGCCCCAGTTCGACAGGCCAGTGATGAAGCCCAATACCAGGCCGATGCTGCCGCCGATGACAAAGCCCAGGCCTGCACGCCAGCCGCTGATGGCCAGGTGGGTCCAGATTTCGCCGCTGCGCACCAGCTCGACGCCAGCGCTTACCACTGCGCTAGGTGCCGGCAGGATACGCGTCGACAGCCAGCCAGCGCTGACGGCCAGTTGCCATGTTGCCAACAGCAGCACCGGCAGCGCCCACGGCGCCAGGCGCTGGGTCAGGTTGGAGGAAGTTGCACGACTCATGGCCAGGCCCTCAGCTCTGCGACACAGATTTGGGCAGGATGTCGTTGGCCACCATCTCGCCGAACGGGCTTACATAACCTCCGGCTTTCGGCTGCTCTGGGCGCTGCACATCCAGGTGCGGGAACAGCAGCTCCGCCACGCGGTAAGACTCTTCCAGGTGTGGATAACCCGAGAAGATGAAGGTATCGATGCCCAAGTCGGCATATTCCTTGACGCGTGCTGCCACGGTAGGGCCGTCGCCCACCAGCGCGGTACCCGCGCCGCCCCGTACCAGGCCAACACCTGCCCACAGGTTGGGGCTGACTTCCAGGTTGTCGCGGTTGCCGCCGTGCAGGGCGGCCATGCGTTGCTGGCCCACCGAGTCGAAACGCGCCAGTGAGGCCTGGGCGCGGGAGATGGTGTCATCGTCCAGGTGCGAGATCAGGCGCTCGGCGGCGGCCCAAGCCTCTTCGTTGGTTTCCCGCACGATCACGTGCAAGCGGATACCGAAGCGTACTTCGCGCCCTTGAGCAGCCGCTTTTTCGCGCACCTGTGCGATCTTCTCGGCAACAGCTGCCGGTGGCTCGCCCCAGGTCAGGTACAGCTCGACCTGTTCGGCCGCCAGGTCCTGGGCGGCCTCGGACGAGCCGCCGAAATAAAGCGGTGGGCGTGGTTGCTGAATCGGTGGGTAGAGCAGCTTGGCGCCCTTTACCTGGATGTGCTTACCGTCGTAATCGACGTTTTCGCCTTCCAGCACCTTGCGCCAGATACGGGTGAACTCGACCGAAGCTTCGTAGCGCTCCTGGTGGTTCAGGTGCAGGCCATCACCCGCCAGCTCGTCCGGATCACCACCGGTCACCAGGTTGAATAGCGCACGGCCATTGGACAAGCGATCGAGGGTGGCCGCCTGGCGTGCTGCCACGGTCGGCGAAATGATGCCCGGGCGCAGGGCTACGAGGAACTTCAGGCGCTGGGTCACGGGGATCAGCGACGCGGCCACCAGCCAGGAGTCCTCGCAGGAACGCCCGGTCGGGATCAGCACCCCACCAAAACCAAGGCGGTCAGCAGCCTGCGCGATCTGCTGCAGGTAACCGTGGTCGACCGCACGTGCGCCTTCGGAAGTGCCCAGGTACTTGCCGTCACCGTGGGTGGGGAGGAACCAGAAAATGTTAAGGCTCATTGGAGTCGTCTCCTCAAGGGTGGCTCTAGCCGGAGCGGCGCCCCGGCACTGGCAGTCAATCAAGGCGCGCTAGCGACTTTGACAGGGGGTGTCCAGATCACGTCCTTGATGCTCAGCGGCTTGGGTATCAGCTTGAGCGCCTGGAAGGTGTCGGCGATCTTCTGTTGCGCGGCCACCACCTCTGGGGTCAGCGGCGCAGCGCCGTAGCCTTGGCGTTTGACCGAGGTCAGGGTGATGTCGGCAGGCAGGCCGAGCAGCGGGGCAACCTGGTCGGTCACTTCCTGCGGGTTGGCCTGGGACCACTCACCCACAGCGCGCACTTCCTCGATCACGGTGTTGATCACCGCTGGGTGCTGTGTCGCATAGTTGCGGGTGGCGAGGTAGAACTGGTGGTTGTCGACCAGGCCCTTGCCGTCACGCAGGGTGCGCGCTTGCAGCTGCTGCTCGGCGGCGGCCTGGTAGGGGTCCCAGATCACCCAGGCATCCACGCTGCCGCGCTCGAAGGCGGCGCGGGCGTCGGCCGGCGGCAGGTAGACAGGCTGGATGTCGCTGTACTTGAGGCCGGCGTCTTCCAGGGCGCGGACCAGCAGGTAGTGCACGTTGGAGCCTTTGTTGAGGACGACCTTTTTACCCTTGAGGTCCTTCACCGACTGGATCGGCGAGCCCTTGGGCACCAGGATAGCTTCGCTGTGCGGCGCTGGCGGCTCGTAGGCCACGTAGAGCAGGTCGGCGCCAGCGGCCTGAGCGAACACAGGAGGGGTCTCGCCGGTTACGCCGAAATCGATGGAACCGACGTTCAGCCCTTCAAGCAGCTGCGGGCCGCCGGGGAATTCGGTCCATTGCACCTGTACACCCTGCTCGGCCAGGCGCTTCTCCAGCGTGCCCTTGGCCTTGAGCAGCACCAAGGTGCCGTATTTCTGGTAACCGATACGCAGGCTCTCGGCCTGGGCTTGGGTAATGGCGCCGAAGGACACAGCCGCCGCAAACAGGGCGACCAGACCACGACGCAAGAAGACTGTGCGCATGGCGCTCTCCTGTGCGAATGGGGTTCGGGTTGCACCTGCTTGCCTCGTTAACGGGCGAGTAAGGTGGTGAAGCGGGTAATGCCGTTCAGATGCTCCAGCGAGCGCTGATCAGACGTTCGTTCAATACGCCGGGGGCCACGGGGCGCGGCCGACGGGCCAGGGCAACGTGGAAGGTTTCCAGCGAGTCGTGCAGGCGTTCTTCCAGCGCCTGTACCAACTGCGCGGGCTTTGTACCTTCTGCGTAAGCCACCTGGCTGTCGTCGGCAAAGATCCCTTGCAGGGTCTCTTGTGCCTTGAGTGCCGACAGCACCGGCTTCAATGCGTAATCCACCGCCAGCATATGGGCGATGCTGCCGCCAGTGGCGATGGGCAACACGATCTTGTGGGCCAGGGCGCGCTCGGGCAGCAGGTCAAGCAAGGTTTTCAGAGCGCCGGAAAACGAAGCCTTGTACACCGGCGTGGAGACGATCAGGCCATCGGCCTGGGCCACCAGCTGCTGAAAGTGTTGCACATGCGGGCTGTCGAAACGGGCATGCAGCAGGTCTTCGGCGGGAAAGTCACGCACCTGGAACGTCACCACTTCAACGCCGCGATCCTGCAGCCACTGGCGCGAACGCTCGAGCAGCACGCCGGAGCGTGAACGGAGACTTGGGCTACCACCGATTGAGACGACCAGCATTGCTGCGCTTCCTTGTGTTCTGTTGGAGGTGACATTAACAGCTGCTACATATATCTATAAATCATATTTTTTCATTTGTTTATTCCATTATTGTCTTTATCCACGAGGGCCTCTTCGCGGGCGCGCCCGCTCCCACAGGTTTTTTGCAGGCATAAAAAAGGGCCGTCGAAACGGCCCGAAAATCCCTGCTTGGCTAAGAGCAATGCAACGAGGAATCCATTAACGATTGGGCTGAGGGGTCAGGCGCAGATAGGGTTTGACCGCCCGGTAACCTTTGGGGAAGCGCTGCTTGATCTCCTCCTCATCCTTGAGCGAAGGCACGATCACCACTTCGTCGCCGTCCTGCCAGTTACCGGGTGTGGCGACCTTGTGGTTGTCGGTCAGCTGCAGCGAGTCGATCACCCGCAGAATTTCGTTGAAGTTGCGCCCGGTACTGGCCGGGTAGGTAATGGTCAGGCGCACCTTTTTATTCGGGTCGATGATGAACAGCGAGCGCACGGTCAGGGTGTCGCTGGCGTTCGGGTGGATCAGGTCGTAAAGGTCGGACACCTTGCGGTCAGCGTCAGCAATGATCGGGAAGTTGACCACGGTATTCTGTGTTTCGTTGATGTCATCGATCCACTTGTGATGCGAGTCGACCGGGTCCACCGACAGGGCGATGGCCTTGACCCCGCGCTTGGCAAACTCGTCCTTCAGCTTGGCGGTCAGGCCCAACTCGGTGGTGCACACCGGGGTGAAGTCGGCCGGGTGAGAGAACAACACCCCCCAGCTGTTGCCCAGCCACTCGTGGAAGCGGATCTTGCCTTCGCTGGAATCCTGTTCGAAATCGGGGGCGATATCACCGAGTTTGAGGCTCATGGGCTGCGGCTCCTGGGCTAGGTTCTGTACCTTATGGGTTCAATGTGCCTGCAATCGGTTAAAAACAAAAAGAATAAATAACAATTTATTTATAACCAAAATACATATAAATCTGCAGGCACAAAAAAGCCTCGCATCAGGCGAGGCTTCTTTTTCAGCTACGGCTTACAGGAAGTTGTAAGTGTAGTTCACGATGAAGCGAGTCTGGTCTTTGTCCAGGGCGCTTTCGCCGCTACCACGGTAGACACCTTGACGCAGGCTGAAGCCCAGGCCTTTGAGAGTGCCTTCCTGAAGGGTGTAGTCGACGCGGGCGTCACGTTCCCATTCGTTGTAGGTGCCGTCACCCGACCTGTTGCGAACATCATCACCACGCAGGTAGGACACCGAAGCCTTCAGGCCTGGAACACCCAGAGCCGCAAAGTCATAGGAGTACTGACCAAAGGTTGTATTCTCACCGGCGCGGGCAAACTGGTTGATCATGCTATCGGTGAACAGGTAGAAGCTCGCGCCGCCGTTACCTTCCAGAGAGGAAGTGGAGCCGTCTTTACGGACGCTACCTTGGTTCAGCCAGACGAAACCACCATCATCACCCACTTGCTGGTGACCGAGCATCAGCGCATGGCCACCCAGGGTGTAGGTGAACATGGCGCTCCAGGTCTTGTTGTCGACCTCGCCCGAGTTCTTCGCGTAGCCACCGTTGTTGTCGAAGGCATAGCCAGTCTGGCCATTCTTGCCGTCGCTGCTGCTGTCGAAGTAGCGCAGGTCAGTCTTGAACGACTGGTTGTCGGCAATCTTGAATACGTGGGTCGCACCCAGGAAGTGCTGCTTGTAGAAGTCTTCCAGGTTCGAGTAGTAGTACTGCAGAGTCAGGTCTGGGGTGAGCTTGTAATCACCGCCGGCGAACTGGAACTTGTTGCTGTCGCGGAAGGCGCCGGAAACGGAGAGACCGGTACGGTTGCTCGAAGCACGACCCATGGCGTGGGTCAGTTGACCCGCGTTGATGGTCAGGTTGTCGATTTCCTTCGACTGGAGTGTGCCACCCTCGAAGGTCTGCGGAAGCAGACGGCCATCGTTGGAGACCAGGATCGGCAGCATAGGCGCCAGGGCGCTACCGTAGTGGACCTCGGTTTTGGAGAAGCGAGCCTTGGCGTTACCACCAATGCGTGCCCAGTCGTGGACTGCCGAACCATCGGAGTCACTCGGGAAGAACGTGTTGTTGGCATCTGGACGGCTACCACGGCCACCATCCAGGTGAATGCCCCACAGCGCTTGAACATCAACACCAAAACCTACGGTGCCTTGAGTGAAGCCAGACAGGTAGTCGAGCTTGAAACCCTGACCACTTTCTTTCTGGTCAATACCGCTTTCGCGGTTGTCATCGTTGAAGTACATGGTGCGCGAGCTGAGCGACAGCTTGCTGTCCTCAACGAAACCGGCAGCGCCTGCTTGTTGGGCGAGAACCCCCAGTGCCACGGCCAGAGCCAGGCTGGACTTGTACATGTTTTGCTCCTCTACGTTCTAATTTTTGTGTATCTCTGGCGGAGGGGTCTGATGCCCCGCTCACCGGGATGGGCGATTTAGTCCCAAAGCGTGACCGTTAAGTCAATCGTTTCTAAACGTTTCGCGACTTTGGTCTAAGACGCCACCTGCGCTACAGGATAATGACAATCCTATAAATCCAAAATGACTGTTTTATGAATTTGTAAGACTTTTAAGGAATATATTAGAAACCTTTACTGCCATCCGTTGTAGCAGAGAAGATTTTAATACCTTTTGGTTATTTGCAAACGTTTGCTCATAACCTAATGCCAAATCGTTCTATAGGGTCTTGCAGGCACCTCTGGCTTCGTCACGGGTCATGGCTTTAAAGCGTTTGGCTCCTAAGCTAATGCAAAAAAGTTATTTATTTTAATTTTCTTAGATCATTTAGCCTTCTCGTTATCCAACACGACTTGCCTGACGAGAGGTTCAACCATGATCCCGCACGCTCCGCTGCGCCTGTTCGCCGCCCTGACCCTCGCCAGCACCAGCTGGTTGGCCCAGGCAGCCGACCTGACAGTGGCCTACCAGACCACTGTCGACCCGGCCAAAGTGGCGCAGGTCGATGGCGACTACGAAAAAGCCAGCAAGGCCAGCATCGACTGGCGCAAGTTCGACAACGGCGCAGACGTGATCACTGCGGTGGCCAGCGGCGACGTGCAGATCGGCTACCTGGGTTCCAGCCCGCTGGCCGCTGCCGCCACCCGCAAGCTGCCGGTTGAAACCTTCCTCATCGCCACCCAGATTGGCGCGGGTGAAGCGTTGGTGGCCCGTGACAGCATCAAGTCGCCGCAAGACCTGATCGGCAAGAAGGTCGCCGTCCCGTTCGTATCCACCGGCCATTACAGCCTGCTGGCCGCACTGAAAAGCTGGAATATCGACCCTTCCAAGGTACAGATTCTCAACCTGGCGCCGCCGGCCATCATTGCCGCCTGGAAGCGCGGCGACATCGATGCGACCTACGTGTGGGACCCGGCCCTGGGCGTGGCCAAGGAAAACGGCAAGGTACTGATTACCTCCGGTGAACTGGCCCAGAAAGGCGCGCCTACCTTCGATGCCTGGATCGTGCGCAAGGACTTCGCCGAGAAACACCCTGATGTGGTCAAGGCCTTTGCCAAAGTCACCCTCGATGCCTACGCCGACTACCGCAAGGACCCAAAAGCCTGGCTGGCCGACAAGGGCAACGTAGACAAGCTGGTGAAGCTGTCCGGTGCCAAGGCCAGCGACATCCCGGTGCTGCTGGAGGGCAACGTCTACCCGCTGGCCGCTGACCAGGCCCACGCCCTTGGCGCGCCGACCACCCAGGCGCTGACGGACACCGCCAACTTCCTCAAGCAGCAAGGCAAAGTCGAAGCAGTGCTGCCGGACTACTCACCGTACGTCAGCGCCAAGTTCCTTCCAAACTGATCCGGAGCCCGTCATGGCCTTGCTCGAGCTGGAGCGCATCAGCGCACAGTACCCAGGCGCCAGCACCCCGGTGCTGGCCGACATCAACCTGAGCCTGGGGCCACGCCAACTGCTGGTGGCCCTGGGGCCTTCCGGCAGCGGCAAGACCTCACTGCTCAACCTGATCGCCGGCTTCGTCGCCCCCAGTGGCGGTCACATCACCCTCGATGGTGTGCCGGTGCAGGGCCCCGGTGCAGAACGCGGCGTGGTGTTCCAGGACGATGCCCTGCTGCCATGGCAGAACGTGCTGGGCAACGTCGCCTTCGGCCTCGAACTGGCCGGCGTACCCCGCGCCCAGCGTGAGGCCAAGGCCCGCGAAATGCTCACCCTGGTCGACCTCGATGGCTTCGGCGAACGGCGTATCTGGCAATTGTCCGGTGGCCAGAAGCAGCGCGTGGGCCTCGCCCGGGCGCTGGCGGCTGACCCTCGGGTATTGCTGATGGATGAACCGTTCGGTGCCCTCGATGCCTTCACACGTGAGCAGATGCAAGAGCTGCTATTGCAAGTTTGGCAACGCACCGCCAAGCCGGTGTTCCTGATTACCCACGACATCGAAGAAGCGGTGTTCCTCGCCAGCGAACTGGTACTGCTGGCGCCCAACCCGGGACGCGTAGTGGAACGCCTGCAGCTGAACTTCGGCCAGCGCTATGCCGCTGGCGAATAGGCCCGGGCCATCAAGTCCGATCCAGCCTTCATCGAAACCCGCGAGCATGTGCTGGCGCGGGTGTTTTCCCAACGCCAAAGCCTGCAGGAGCGCGCATGAGCAGCCTGGACCTGCCGGTCGCCGGCAAACACGACGCCCAAACCCGGCCAGCCGCCACGCTACGCCGCCCACTGTCCACCCGCTGGATCAGCACCCTGACCCTGGCCAGCCTGCTACTGGTCTGGTGGCTGGTGACGGCTGCCGGTTGGGTAGAGCCCCTGTTCCTGCCCTCGCCCGGTGACATCCTGGCCAAGGCATGGGCCTTGCTGACCCAAGGCTACATGGATGCCAGCCTGTGGCAGCACCTGGGCGCAAGCCTGGGCCGCATCGGCCTGGCGCTGGTGGCTGCGACCCTGACCGCAATACCAGTCGGCATCGCCATCGGCTACAACCGCGTGGCCCGCGGCATTCTCGACCCGCTGATCGAGTTCTACCGGCCCATCCCGCCGCTGGCCTACCTGCCACTGATCGTCATCTGGTGCGGTATCGGCGAGTTGTCGAAAGTGCTGCTGATCTACCTGGCAATCTTCGCCCCCATCGCCATTGCCACAGCCACCGGTGTGCGCACGGTAGACCCGGCCAAGCTGCGGGCGGCGCAGTCGCTGGGCGCAACCAAGGCCCAACTGATCCGCCACGTCATTTTGCCCAGTGCTTTGCCTGACATCCTTACCGGCATCCGCATTGGCCTGGGGGTCGGCTGGTCGACCCTGGTGGCCGCCGAACTGATCGCCGCCACCAGCGGCCTGGGCTTCATGGTGCAGTCGGCGGCGCAGTTTCTGGTCACTGACGTGGTGGTGCTGGGCATCCTGCTGATCGCCCTGATCGCCTTCGCTCTGGAAATGAGCCTGCGTGCCCTGCAACGCAAGCTGGTGCCCTGGCATGGGCAGATTCACTGAACTCCATTGTCCACGCCAGCACACTGGCGCCCGATTGAAGAGACCGACATGAGCCTGACCATCACTCCCCTAAGCCCAGCACTCGGCGCCCAGATCAGCGGCGTGGACATCAGCCGCGATATTAGCGCAGAAGAGCGCGATGCCATCGAACAGGCACTGCTCCAGCACCAGGTGCTGTTCCTCCGTGACCAGCCGATCAACCCGGAACAGCAGGCGCGCTTTGCCGCACGCTTCGGCGACCTGCACATCCACCCGATTTACCCCAACGTGCCAGACACCCCACAGGTGCTGGTGCTCGACACGGCGGTTACCGATGTGCGCGACAACGCCGTGTGGCACACCGACGTGACCTTTTTGCCGACCCCGGCACTGGGCGCGGTACTCAGCGCCAAGCAATTGCCTGCTTACGGTGGTGATACCCTTTGGGCCAGCGGCATTGCGGCCTTCGAGGCCTTGTCGGCGCCGCTGCGTGAAATGCTGGACGGGCTGACCGCTACCCACGACTTCACCAAGTCGTTCCCGCTGGAGCGCTTTGGCACCACGCCGCAAGACCTGGCGCGCTGGGAGGCTACCCGGCGCAACAACCCGCCGCTGTCGCACCCGGTGGTGCGCACGTATCCAGTGAGCGGGCGCAAGGCGTTGTTCGTCAATGAAGGGTTCACTACACGCATCAATGAACTGAGCGAACTGGAAAGCGATGCGCTGCTGAGGCTGCTGTTCGCCCATGCGACGCGACCGGAGTTCAGCATTCGCTGGCGTTGGCAGGAGAATGACGTGGCGTTCTGGGACAACCGCGTAACCCAGCATTTTGCGGTGGATGATTACCGGCCGAACCGGCGGGTGATGCACCGGGCAACCATCCTTGGGGATGCACCTTTCTAGCGGTTGCCTGTCTGGCCTCTTCGCGGGCTTGCCCGCTCCCACAGGTACACACAGGTTTCGAAACCGGTGCCGTGCCTGTGGGAGCGGGCAAGCCCGCGAAGAGGCCAGGACAGGAGAGCTTGGTCAGCGGACCAGGTGCAGGTACTGCATGTGCCGCTCATACTGGTCGAGGATGTCGTTGATGATCTGCTCCTTGCTGTAGCCCACCAGGTCATAATTCTGGCTGCCTTCGCTCAGGTGCACCTCCGCCCGGTAATAGCGGCGGTTCTTCAACTCCTGCGTACCCAGCCCCCCCAAGGCGAACGATGGTGTGAAATAGCCACGCATCTGCACCTGGTAAATGAACGGCTGTTCCTCGCCATGGCCAATCTTCAGGCTGACGTTGTCATGGCTAGGGTCGTCCTGGGTAATCAGTACCAGGCCTTTCTGCTCGAACACTTCACGCACATCGGCAATCGCCGGGCGCACCACATCATCCATGAAGCGGTACACCTCATCACGCGACGGGAAGTGCACCGCCTGGCTCAGGCGCTGGCGCCAGCCGCCACGACCGCGACGTGACTGGGCGAACGGGGCCAGCGAGTGCATCTGCGCTATCTGCCGCTGCGACTCCAGGTAGAACGCCTTGTGCAGCCCCCACATCATGCACAGCAGAATGAGCGAGAACGGCAGCGACGTCAGCACCACTGCCGACTTCAGCGAATCGATGCTGCCAGCGAACAACAGCGCACTGGTGATCAGTGCAGTCATCGCCCCCCAAAAGATACGCAGCCAGTTCGGCCCGTCTTCATCAGCGTCACCGCCCTTGGCCGACAAGGTCGACAGCACCACGGTGCCCGAGTCGGCCGAGGTGACGAAGAACACGAAGCTGATGAACACCGTGGTGGCGATCACTGCCTTGCTCCAGGGGTAGGTTTCCAGCAGCAGGTACAGGCTCATCGATGGGTTGTCCAACGCCGACTGACCCAGTGCGGTCATGCCGTGGTTGATCACCTGGTCCAGGGCGCTGTTGCCGAAGATCGACATCCACGCCAGGGTGAAGCCCAGCGGAATCAGCAGCACGCCAAAGACGAACTCGCGGATGGTACGGCCACGGGAGATGCGGGCGATGAACAGGCCCACGAACGGCGCCCAGGCAATCCACCAGGCCCAGTAGAACACGGTCCAGCCGCCCAGCCAGCCACGGTTTTCACCATAGGCATACACGTCGAAGCTCTTGCGCGGCAACGCACCCAGGTAGTCGCCCAGGTTCTGGATCAGCGTGTTGAACAGGTGCTGGGTAGGCCCGGCGAACAGCACGAACAGCAGCAGCGCACAGGCCAGGAACAGGTTGATGTCGCTCATCACCCGCACCCCCTTCTCCACCCCGGCCACGGCTACGGCCACAGCCGCGCCCATCATCAGGGTGATGAGGATCACCTGCACCCACTGGCTGTGGCTGATACCGAACAGGTAGTCCAGACCGGCGTTCAGATGCAGCACCCCAAAGCCCATGTCGGCGCCCAGGCCGAACACCGTGGCGATGATGCCGAAGCCATCCACCGCATAACCGATCGGGCCGTTGATGCGCTTGCCAATCAGCGGGTACAGCGCCGAACGCAGGGCCAGCGGCAGGTTGTGCCGGTAGGCGAAATAGGCCAATGCCATGCCGACGAAGGCGAACACCCCCCAGCCATGCAGGCCCCAGTGCAGGAACAGGATCTGCATCGCCTGGCGCCCGGCCTCGACCGTGCCGGCTTCGCCTTGCGGCGGTTGCAGCATGTGGGTCAGCGGTTCGGAGACACAGAAGAAGAACAGCGTGATGCTGATGCCGGCGGCGAACAGCATGCCGGCCCACGACAGGTAGCTGAACTCGGGTTCGTCGTGGTCGGCACCGAGTTTGATCTTGCCGTAGCCAGACAAGGCGGTGACCACCACGAAGACCAGGTACAGCGTCATCGCCAGCATGTAGTACCAGCCGACCGTGTTGGCCGCCCAGTTCTGCGCTGCCAGCAACCAGTCACCTGCGGCTTGCGGGTTGGAGATGACTACCAGGCCAAAGATGAGGATGAAACTCGCCGCAAAGTAGAACACCGGGGGGTTCATGCGGATCTTGCCATTGGCAAGGGAAGGGTTTGGTGCACTCATAGGGCGTGCACCTCGTCGAATGACGTGAGGTTCGGAATGAACGGGTTCAGCAAAGGAATCCTCCTGTTGAACACCGGCAGCGGACCAGCGTTTTTTCATTGAACAAGCGTTCAAGTTAAACATGGATCGGATTTCAATGCGAATTGGGGCGCTGATTGGTGTCGTCCTGCTCCGGCCTTTTCGCGGGTTAGCCCTCCCCTACATTGGTATGTTCTTTGTAGGAGCGGGCTTGCCCGCGAAGAGGCCAGCACAGGAAATTGCAATGCGGGATCAGTTCTTGTCCTGGCAATCCAGCTGCAGGTTGGCCTGAGTAATGTTGCTTTCAGCCGGCACACTGCGAGTCAGCCACACATTACCGCCAATGGTCGAACCCTTGCCGATGGTAATACGCCCCAGCACCGTGGCCCCGGCATAGATCACCACATCGTCCTCGACGATCGGGTGGCGTGGCAGGCCTTTATGCAGCGTACCCGACTCATCGCTGGGGAAACGCTTGGCGCCCAGGGTCACCGCCTGGTAGATGCGCACGCGCTCGCCGATGATCGCGGTTTCACCAATCACCACACCCGTACCGTGATCGATGAAGAAGCTCGGGCCGATCTGCGCCCCGGGGTGAATGTCGATACCGGTGGCCGAATGCGCCAGCTCCGAACTGATGCGCGCCAGCAGCGGCAGCCCAGCCTTGTACAGGTGGTGCGCCAGCCGGTGGTGGATAATCGCCAGGATGCCCGGGTAGCACAGCAGCACTTCATCGACGCTGCGTGCCGCCGGGTCGCCGTGGTAGGCGGCCAGCACATCGGTGTCGAGCAGAACGCGCAGTTCCGGCAGCGCAGCTGCAAAGCCCTGGATCAGGCTCAGCGCACGGGCGTCGACGCCCGCCAGCTCAGCCTTGCTCTGCCGTGCTGCGTAGCGAAGTTCAAGACGAGCCTGGGCCAGCAAGGCGGTCAGCGCGGCATCCAGGGTATGGCCGACGTAGAAGTCTTCACTTTCTTCGCGCAGGTCGACTGGCCCCAGGCGCATGGGGAACAGCGCCCCGCACAGTTGCTCCAGAATCTGCCGCATCGCTTCGCGCGACGGCAGCTCACGCCCGCCCTGCTCGCCAATACTGCGGCCATTGCGGGTGCGCCATTGCTCACGGGCTCCGCGCAGGCCAGTGACAATGCTCTGCAACTGCCAATGCGCGGATGAAGGTTGTTCGCTCACGGTGTTCTCCTGCCGTATAGGCCATCTGATTTTGTTGCCAGGCCCGCGAAAGGGCCTAACCTGCCTGCATGCAATCCACTTTACGGCAAATCCGAGGCTTGGAAAAAACAACGCTTTATTCCATCCTGCGCTAAGTCAGGCATAAGCCGCGATGACGGAGTGGGTATCGTCGCCTACCCTCAAAGCAGCCAGCACCTGGCAAAAATCAAAAAAGGGAATATTAAAGTGATTTTTTAGTATTTCCCGGCCTAATCAGCCAACCCTATAGTCGCCACCTCACTACCTAGACAACAAGCGCGGGGCTCTGCCATGTCGAAATTCGCCAAACCGCTACTCAACGCCAGCCTGGCCCTCCTGCTGGGTGCCGGCCTGCTCAGTCAGGCTTTCGCCGGCGAGCAATTGAAGACCATCCAGGAAAAAGGCGTCATCAACGTCGGCCTCGAGGGCACCTACCCGCCATTCAGCTTCCAGGACGAAAACGGCAAACTGACCGGCTTCGAAGTGGAGCTGTCCGAGCTGCTGGCCAAGGAGCTGGGGGTCAAGGCCAAGATCCAGCCGACCAAGTGGGACGGCATCCTCGCCGCGCTGGAATCCAAACGCCTGGATGTAGTGGTCAATCAGGTGACCATTTCCGAGGAGCGCAAGAAAAAGTACGACTTCTCCGAGCCCTACACTGTCTCCGGCATCCAGGCACTGATCCTGAAGAAGAAAGCCGAGCAGCTGAACATCAAGGGCGCACAGGACCTGGCCGGCAAAAAGGTCGGCGTAGGCCTTGGCACCAACTACGAGCAGTGGGTGAAAAAGGACGTGCCGCAAGCCGATGTGCGCACCTATGAAGATGACCCAAGCAAGTTCGCTGACCTGCGCAACGGCCGCATCGACGCCATCCTGATCGACCGCCTGGCCGCGCTGGAATACGCGCAGAAAGCCAAGGACACCCAACTTGCCGGCGATGCCTTCTCGCGCCTGGAAAGCGGCGTGGCCATGCGCAAAGGTGAGCCGGAACTGTTGGCAGCCATCAACAAGGCCATCGACAAGCTAAAAGCTGACGGCACGCTGGCCAAGCTGTCCGAGAAGTACTTCGGTGCCGATGTCACCAAATGATCGCTGAAAGCCTGCAACTCGTTGTCGACTCCGCGCCCTTCCTGCTGAAGGGCGCGGGTTATACGGTGCTGCTCAGTGTCGGCGGCATGTTCTTCGGTCTGGTGCTGGGCTTTGCCCTGGCGCTGATGCGGCTGTCGAAGATTCTGCCGCTGAACTGGCTGGCGCGGGTCTACGTGTCGTTCTTCCGCGGCACGCCGCTGCTGGTGCAGCTGTTCGTCATCTATTTCGGCATGCCGCAAATCGGCATCGAGCTCGACCCGATCCCCGCTTCGCTGATCGGCCTGTCGCTGAACATGGCGGCCTACATCTGCGAGATCCTGCGCGCAGCCATTTCCTCGATCGACCGTGGCCAGTGGGAAGCAGCCGCCAGCATCGGCATGACCCGCGTGCAAGCCATGCGCCGGGCGATCCTGCCACAGGCCTTGCGCACCGCGCTGCCACCGCTGGGCAACAGCTTCATCTCGCTGGTAAAGGACACTGCCCTGGCGGCGACCATCCAGGTGCCCGAGCTGTTCCGCCAAGCCCAGCTGATTACCGCGCGCACGTTCGAAGTGTTCACCATGTACGTGGCGGTCGCGGTCATCTACTGGGTGCTGTGCAGCATCCTTGCGCACTTCCAGAACCGCATGGAAGCGCGGGTCAACCAGCATGACCAGGAGCATTGAGCATGATTGAAGTCAAAGGCCTGACCAAGCGGTTCAAGGGCCAGACCGTGCTCAACGGTATCGACCTGACCGTGCAGCCCGGTGAAGTGGTGGCCATCATCGGCCCCAGTGGCTCGGGCAAAACCACCTTCCTGCGCTGCCTCAACCTGCTGGAAACCCCCGATGCCGGGCAGATCCAGATCGGCGCCATCAGTATCGATGCCAACCGCCCTTTGGGCGGGCAGCAGAGTGCGATTCGCCGTCTGCGCCAGCAGGCCGGGTTCGTGTTCCAGAACTTCAACCTGTTCCCCCACCGCACCGCCCTGGAGAACGTGATCGAGGGGCCGGTGATCGTCAAGAAGACGCCCCGCGAGCAGGCCATCGAGCTTGGCCGGCGCCTGCTGGCCAAAGTCGGCCTGGCGGGCAAGGAAGACGCCTACCCACGGCGCCTGTCCGGCGGCCAGCAGCAACGCGTGGCCATCGCCCGTGCCCTGGCCATGGAACCAGAGGTAATCCTGTTCGACGAACCGACCTCGGCGCTAGACCCGGAGCTGGTCGGTGAAGTGTTGGCGACCATCCGCGGCCTGGCCGAGGAAAAGCGCACCATGATCATCGTCACCCACGAGATGAGCTTTGCCCGGGACGTGGCGAACCGGGTGATCTTCTTCGACAAAGGCGTGATCGTGGAGCAAGGCGAGGCCAAGGCCCTGTTTGCAGCGCCGAAGGAAGAGCGTACGCGGCAGTTCTTGCGCAAGTTCCTCGGGACTGCGGCCTCCGAGTAAACCTGTTCCGGCCCCTTCGCGGGTAAACCCGCTCCTACAGTGCACAGATCTTGAGGCATGTGTGTAGGAGCGGGTTTACCCGCGAAGAGGCCGGCACCTCTGTAACCAATCCCCCTTCTATAAATATTCCAAAAAGTTAGTTCATAAAATTTTTATAAATCATTAGGGTATATATACCGGACCACCGGACCAGCACACGTCTGTCGCGATCAGCTGTAGCGACATAACTATTTTGTGAGGTCAGGAATGGTCAGGATCACAATCACCCCAGTGCGTAACGCCAGGGCATTGAGTGCAGCCAAGGAGCGGCACTGATGCCCAGCCAAGCCAACACCCAATTCCATAGCGATCTCGACAGCTCGCCCCCGCTGCTGCCGGCCAAGGTACTGCGCAACGACGCCGAAGCCCTGCAAGCGGCCCGCGAGCTGGCCGAGGTCGCCCGTGAGCAAGCTGCCCTGCGCGACCAGCAACGCAAACTGCCCTGGGCCGAAATCGAACTGTTTACCCGCAGCGGCCTGGGCAGCATCACCGTACCCAAGGCCTACGGTGGCCCCGACGTGTCGTTCGCAACCGTCGCCGAAGTGTTCCGACTGATCAGCGCCGCCGACCCCGCCCTGGGGCAGATCCCGCAGAACCAGTTCGGCATGCTGCAACTGCTGCGCCTGACGGCCAGCGAGGCGCAACAAGCGCTGATCTTCCGCAGCGTGCTCGACGGCTGGCGCATCGGCAATGCCGGGCCTGAACGTGGCACCAGGGATACCCTCACCCTCAAGGCCCGAATCACGCGCGCCGGCGACAGCTTCCGCATAAGTGGCGAGAAGTTCTACTCTACCGGTGCCTTGTTCGCCCATTGGGTGGCGGTAAAAGCCCTAGACGATGAAGGCCGCCAGCGCCTGGCATTCGTGCGCCGGGGAAGCCCGGGGTTGCGCATTGTCGATGACTGGTCCGGGTTCGGCCAGCGCACCACCGCCAGCGGTACCGTGCTGCTGGACCAGGTGCCGGTTGACGCGGAACTGGTGATCGACAACTGGCGCCAGCGCGATATCCCCAACATTCAGGGCGCCGCTTCGCAGCTGATCCAGGCGGCGATCGACGCCGGCATCGCCGAAGCGGCTATCGATGATGCGATCACGTTCGTGCGCGAAAAGTCCCGGCCGTGGATTGAAGCCAACGTCGACCGTGCCAGTGACGACCCTTATGTAATTGCCGACATCGGCCGCCTGAAACTCGAGCTGCACGCCGCCGAAGCGCTGCTGCGCAAAGCTGCTCGGGTACTCGACGAGGTCAATGCTGCGCCTATCGACGCAGCCAGCGCGGCACGTGCCTCGATTGCGGTGGCCGAGGCCAAGGTGCTGACCACCGAGATTGCCCTGCAGGCCAGCGAAAAGCTGTTCGAGCTGGCCGGCAGCCGCGCCACCCTTGCCGAGTTCAACCTCGACCGCCACTGGCGAAATGCCCGGGTGCACACCCTGCACGACCCGGTGCGCTGGAAGTACCACGCGGTGGGCGCTTACCACCTTAACGGCACCCTGCCTGCACGGCATTCCTGGATCTGATTTGCTGCCTTTGGGGCTGCTGCGCAGCCCTTCGCGGGCTTGCCCGCGAAGGGCCACAAAGCGGCCCCCGGAGAACTCCATGACAATCGCTATCATCACCAGCGACGCCCAAGCCCTGGCCGTCGCCGAAGACATCGCCCAGCAACTGCGCCGCGACAGCGCCCTGCGCGACCGCGAGCGCCGCCTGCCGCTCGCCGAACTCGAGCTGTTCACCCGCTCCGGCCTGTGGGCCATCAGCGTGCCCAAAACCTTCGGCGGTGCCGGCGTGTCCAACGTCACCCTGGCCAAGGTCATCGCCCGTATCGCGCAGGCCGACGGTTCGCTCGGGCAGATTCCGCAGAATCATTTCTACAGTCTGGAAGTGCTGCGGGTAAACGGCAGCCCCGAACAGCAACAGCGCCTGTACGCCGAGGTGCTGGCCGGCCGCCGTTTCGGCAATGCCCTGGCCGAGCTGGGCACCAAGACCGCCCACGAGCGCACCACCCGCCTGAGCAGTGACGGCGACGGTTTCCGCATCAACGGGCGCAAGTTCTATTCCACAGGCGCCATCTATGCCCAGCGCATTCCAACCTCGGTCGTGGATGAACAAGGCATACAACAGTTGGCGTTCGTCCCGGCCGACAGCCAGGGGCTGCAGGTGATCGACGACTGGAGCGGCTTCGGCCAGCGCACCACCGGCAGCGGTTCGGTGGTGTTCGATAACGTGTACGTCAGCGCAGCGGACGTGGTGCCGTTCCAGAGCGCCTTCGAGCGCCCCACCCCGGTTGGCCCGCTGGCGCAGATCCTCCATGCCGCCATCGACACCGGCATTGCCCGCGCCGCCTATGAAGACGCCCTGCACTTCGTGCGCACCCGCAGCCGTCCGTGGGTCGACTCCGGCCTGGACAAGGCCACGGATGACCCGCTGACGCTGAAAAGTTTCGGCCATCTGGCGATCCGCTTGCACGCGGCCGAAGCCCTGCTGGAGCGCGCAGGCGAATACCTCGACCGCGCCCGCGACGACAGCACTGCCGACAACGTGGCCGCCGCCTCCATTGCCGTGGCCGAAGCACGCGCCATCAGCACCGAAATTTCCCTCACCGCCGGTACCACCCTGTTCGAACTGGGCGGCAGCCAGGCAACATTGGTCGAACACAACCTCGACCGCCACTGGCGCAACGCTCGCGTGCACACCCTGCATGATCCGGTGCGCTGGAAGTACCACGCCATCGGCAACTACTACCTCAACGATGCCAACCCGCCACGCCGGGGGACCATCTGATGGCCAAGCAGATTCTGCTCAATGCCTTCAACATGAACTGCATCGGGCACATCAACCACGGTCTGTGGACCCACCCACGGGACACTTCAACCCAGTACAAGACCCTGGACTACTGGACCAACCTGGCACGCCTGCTGGAGCGCGGTCTGTTCGACGGGCTTTTCATTGCCGACATCGTCGGCACCTACGACATCTACGGCCAGTCACTGGACGTCACCCTCAAGGAGTCGATCCAGCTGCCAGTCAACGACCCGCTGCTGCTGGTGTCCGCCATGGCTGCGGTCACCCGTCACCTGGGTTTCGGCCTTACCGCCAACCTCACCTACGAGGCGCCGTACCTGTTCGCCCGGCGCCTTTCCACACTCGACCACCTGAGCAATGGCCGGGTGGGCTGGAACATTGTCACCGGCTACCTCGACAGCGCTGCCCGGGCCATGGGCCTGGCGCAGCAACCGGAGCATGATCGCCGCTACGACCAGGCCGATGAATACCTGCAGGTGTTGTACAAGCTGCTGGAAGGCAGCTGGGCCGATGACGCAGTGGTCGCCGACCGCGAGCATCGCGTCTATGCCACGCCCGACAAGGTGCGCAAGGTTCAGCACCAGGGCGAGTTCTACAAGGTCGAAGGCTACCACCTGTGCGAGCCCTCACCGCAGCGCACCCCGGTACTGTTCCAGGCCGGCAGCTCGCCGCGTGGCTTGGCCTTCGCCGGCAACCATGCCGAATGCGTGTTCATCAGTGGCCAGGACAAGGCAGCCACCCGCGCCCAGGTCGACAAGGTTCGCGCGGCCGCCCAGGCCGCCGGCCGCGACCCGCAGGCGGTCAAGGTGTTCATGGGCATCACGGTGATCGTTGCGGCCACCGAGCAACTGGCCCAGGCCAAACATGCCGAGTACCTGCGCCACGCCAGCGCCGAAGCGGGCGTCGCGCACTTCGCCGCGTCCACTGGCATCGACTTCGCCGCCTATGAATTGGACGAACCCATTGCCTTCAGCCAGGGCAACGCCATCCAGTCAGCCACGCGCCAGTTGCAAGACAACGCCTGGACTCGCCGGCGCCTGTTGCAACAGCACGCCCTGGGCGGCCGCTACGTAACCCTGGTCGGCGGGCCTGAACAGGTGGCCGAGCAGTTGATCGCGTGGATCGATGAAACCGGCCTGGACGGTTTCAACCTGACCCGCACCGTCACTCCGGAGAGCTTCGAGGACTTCATCGAGCTGGTCATCCCGCAACTTCAGCAGCGTGGCCGTTACAAGACGGCCTACACCGAAGGCACCCTGCGCGAAAAACTGTTCCAGGCCGACCACCCGCACTTACCCGCCGACCATCCTGGCTCGGCTTACCGCTTTACCCCTGCCCCGACTGGAGCCCTGCACCATGCTTGAGAAACTGTTCCGGCCCGTCGCGGCCATTGCCATCACCCTCGGCCTGTGCGCCGGTGCCCTTGCTGCCGAGCCGTTGAAGATCGGTACCACCTCGGCCTTTGCCATTCCGCTGGAAGCCGCGGTGGAAGAAGCCCACAAGCAAGGCCTGGAAGTGAAGCTGATCGAGTTCAGCGACTGGATTGCGCCCAATGTCAGCCTCAACAGCGGCGACATCGACGTGAACTACTTCCAGCACATCCCGTTCCTGGAAAACGCCAAGGCTGCTGCAGGCTTCAACCTTGTGCCTTACGCCCCGGGCATCATCAACAACGTTGGCCTGTACTCGAAAAAGTACAAAAGCTTTGCCGAGCTGCCTGAAGGCGCCAGCGTGGCCATCGCCAACGACCCGATCAACAGCGGCCGTGGCCTGCTGCTGCTGGCCAAGGCCGGGTTGATCACCCTGAAGCCCGGCGTGGGCTACAAGGCCACCGAGGCTGACATCCTCGCCAACCCTAAAAAGCTGAAGATCCTTCAGGTCGAGGCGGTGCAACTGGTACGCGCCTACGACGACGCCGACCTGGTGCAGGGTTACCCGGCCTACATCCGCCTGGCCAACACCTTCGATGCCACCTCGGCGTTGCTGTTCGACGGGCTGGAAAACAAGGAGTACGTGATCCAGTTCGTCATTCGCCCGCGAAGCAAGGACGATCCACGCCTGGCCAAGTTCGTCGACATCTACCAGCATTCGCCAGCGGTGCGCGCTGCGTTGAACAAAGCTCATGGCAAGCTCTACCAAGCCGGCTGGGAAGGCTGAAATGAGCCAGGCCAGCGCGCTCAGGGCGCCTACACCCCAAGCACTGCCGCCAATGGCCAGGGAACAGGCCCTGCGCCCCGAGGTCAATGAAGCCCACGTGCGCTTCATCGGCCTGGGCAAGACCTACCCGGGCCAGGCGCAACCGGCGTTGCAAGGCATCGACCTGAACATCCGCCATGGCGAGATCTTCGGCATCATCGGCCGCAGCGGCGCCGGTAAGTCATCACTGCTGCGCACCATCAACCGCCTGGAGCAACCCAGCCAGGGCCGCGTATTGATCGACCAGGTGGATATCGCGCCTTTCAATGAGGACCACCTTGTGGCCCTGCGCCGGCGCATCGGCATGATCTTCCAGCACTTCAACCTGATGTCGGCCAAGACCGTGTGGCAGAACGTGGAGTTGCCTTTGAAGGTCGCCGGCGTGCCCAGGGCCGAGCGCCAGCGCAGAGTGCGCGAATTGCTGGAACTGGTCGGCCTGCAGGAAAAACATCACGTGTACCCGGCGCAACTGTCCGGCGGGCAGAAACAGCGCGTAGGCATTGCCCGGGCACTGGTGCACAGCCCCGAGATCCTGCTGTGCGACGAGGCCACCTCGGCGCTGGACCCGGAAACCACCGCCTCGATTCTGGAACTGCTGCGCGATATCAACCAGCGCCTGGGCCTGACCATCGTGCTGATCACCCACGAAATGGCAGTGATTCGCGACATCTGTCACCGGGTAGTGGTGCTGGAACGCGGCGCAGTGGTCGAGCAGGGCGAGGTCTGGCGGGTGTTTGGTTCACCTCGTCACGAGGTTACCCGCACCCTGCTCGCCCCTTTGCAGGCCAAGCTACCCGCCGCACTGCAAGCCAGCCTCCAGGCCCGCCCGGCGAGCGGCAATAGCGCCGTAGTGCTGAAACTGACGGTGCTTGGCGAGCCAGAGCTGTCTGCCCTGTTCAACGACCTGGGCGGGCGTGTGCGTCTGCTGCAGGGCGGCGTGGAAACCATCGGCGAACATGCCTTGGGGCAACTCATCCTCTCGGTGCAACACTCGCCGCACGACACCCATCAATTGCTGGAACGTGCCCGCCGTTGGGCCGAGGACGTGGAGGTATTGGGCCATGTGGATTGATCGCCTGCTGGAAGGCTTGCTTGATACGCTGCTGATGGTTGGGGTTTCGTCACTGATCGCCCTGCTGGTGGGTGTACCCATGGCGGTGCTGCTGGTGACCAGCGACAAGGGCGGGATCTTCGAGGCGCGGCTGCTGAACCGGGTGCTGGGCGCCTTCGTCAACCTGTTCCGCTCGATTCCCTTTCTGATCCTGATGGTGGCGCTGATTCCATTCACCCGCCTGGTGGTGGGTACCACTTATGGTGTGTGGGCGGCCGTGGTGCCACTGACCATTGCCGCCACACCGTTCTTTGCGCGGATTGCCGAGGTCAGCCTGCGTGAGGTCGACCATGGTCTGGTGGAAGCCGCACAGGCCATGGGCTGCCGGCGCTGGCACATCGTCTGGCATGTACTGTTGCCCGAGGCGCTGCCGGGGATCGTCGGGGGCTTCACCATTACCTTGGTGACCTTGATCAACTCGTCGGCGATGGCCGGGGCGATTGGTGCCGGCGGGCTGGGGGATATCGCCTATCGGTATGGCTACCAGCGTTTCGACAGCCAGATCATGCTGACCGTGATCGCCATGCTGGTAGCGTTAGTGGCGTTGATCCAGCTGGGCGGGGACCGCCTGGCGAAGGGCTTGAACAAGCGCTGAAATCCTGGGCTGCTTTGCAGCCCGCTCTCAATCCCAGCGAAGAGCCTCAGCCGGTACTGGCCGCCCGAACCAGTACCCTTGACCCAACTGGCACTCCTCCTGCAGCAGGAAGCTGGCCTGTTCCGCCTGCTCGATGCCCTCGGCATGCACCTGCATCCCCATGCTACGGGCCAAGGCGATGATCACCCGCACAATGGCGATGTCGTCTTCATCCACTGGCAACCCAGCCACAAACCCTTGGTCGATTTTCAGCTTCTGCACCGGCAAACGCTTGAGCCGCAGCAGTGACGAATACCCGGTGCCAAAGTCGTCGATGGCCAGGGTCACCCCCAGTTCGCGCAAGCGGTGCAGTTGCTCCAGCGCCACCTCAGGGTCTTCCATCACCGCGCTTTCGGTCACTTCCAGCTCCAGCAAGGCCGGGGCGAGGCCGGTGTCGTGCAGCACTTCGGCTACCTGCCGATACAGCTCATGCTGGCCAAACAGGCGACTGGAGATGTTCACCCCCACAAATGCCAGCTGCCGGCCTTGAGCCTGCCACTGCACCATTTGCCGACAGGCCTGTTGCAGCACCCAGGTATCGATCTCGGCAATCAGGCCGGTGCGTTCGGCAATCGGGATGAACTCGCCCGGCGGTACCAGGCCGCGCCTGGGGTGCTGCCAGCGCACCAGCGTCTCGACCCCGACCTGTCGGCCTGATGCCAGGTCGTGTACCGGCTGGAAGTACACCCGCAGTTCATCCTGCTCCAGGGCCCGACGCAATTCAGCGGCGGTCTCGACCCGATGCTGGGCGTGGGCGGTCAGCTCTTCGGTGTACAGCGCATAGCAGGCCCGCCCGTTGCTTTTGGCCTTGTACAACGCCGAGTCGGCATTGCGCAGCAACTGCTCGGCACCCAAGGCATCGCTGGGGTAAAGGCTGATTCCGACGCTGGCGCTGATGAACAGACGATTGCCGTTGAACTGAAACGGCTCACGCATACGCTCGATGATGCACTGCGCCAGCTTGCCCGCCTGGCCGACCTGCTGGCAGTTCTCGACCAACACGCCGAATTCGTCGCCGCCCAGGCGCGCCAAGGTCACACCGTTACCCAACACCTCCCCCAGACGCTCGCCCACCAGCTTCAGCAATTGGTCGCCAATGGTATGGCCCAGGCCGTCGTTTATGCTCTGGAAGTGATCCAGGTCCAGCAGCAACAAGGCGCAACCGCGCTTGTTGGCCTGCGCCGCCGCCAATGCCTGCTCCACCCGGTCGGTAAACAGCAGGCGGTTGGGCAGGCCAGTCAGCGGGTCGTGGTGGGCCAGGTAGGCAAGCTCCTGCTCCGAATGCTTGATGGCGCTGATGTCACTGAACACCGCCACGTAATGGCTGAGCTCACCCTCGTCATCACGAATGGCGCAAATGGTCTGCCACTGCGGGTAGATCTCGCCGCTTTTGCGCCGATTCCAGATTTCACCGCTCCACTCGCCCTTCTCGGCCAGGGTGGCGAAAACCTCCTGGTAGAAGGCCAGGCCATGGTGGCCCGACTTGAACTTGCTCGGGCGCTGGCCGATAACCTCATCCTGCTGGTAGCCGGTGATGCGCATGAAGGCACGATTGACGTGCACGATCAGGCCTTGGCGGTCGGTCACCAGCACACCTTCGAGGGTACTGTCGAACACTGCGGCAGCCATGCGCAGCCGTTCACGGTCTTCACAACGCAAACGCGCGCCATGGCCGATGAAATTGAGCAGGCGCACGCGCGACACATAGATCAGCAAGGCACTGAGCAGCACCCAGACCACCACGTTGATCTGCCGCCCCACGGTCAGTGCCAAGGGATCGTCAGTCATGCTGTGCAGCATCACCTCCGCCAGCGCAAGCCAGAGGATCGAGAGCACCACATACAGCGCAGCCATGCGCAAGGCGTCGCGAACGGAAACAGACATGTCGGGTGGGAAAGGCCATCAAAAAGGAGTGGGCATTATAAAGGCTGAAACATGTCGTGACCTCCTATCTCAACGGTTGACTGGTTTTATTTCCCCGCCAAGGGATAATCAGCCCTTCCCCCTGCATTTCGAGGGTATTTGCACCTATGTGGTATAACGGCCTGCTCGACCTGTCGGCCTGGCAACTGGTCGGCATCACTCTGTTGATGACCCACGTGACCATTGTCAGCGTCACGGTCTACCTGCATCGCTACTCCGCGCACCGGGCCTTGGAGCTCAACGGCGCGCTCAAGCACTTCTTCCGCTTCTGGCTGTGGCTGACCACGGCGCAGAACACCCGCGAGTGGACCGCCGTCCACCGCAAGCACCACGCCAAGTGCGAAACCCCCGACGACCCGCACAGCCCGGTGTACAAGGGCCTGGGCACAGTGCTGCGCAAAGGTGCCGAGCTGTACCGTGAAGAGGCGCGCAACCCCGAAACCCTGCGCATCTATGGCAAGAATTGCCCGGATGACTGGATCGAGCGCAACCTGTACTCGCGTTACAAACTGGGCGGTATCGCACTGATGGCGGTAATCGACCTGCTGCTGTTTGGCACCATAGGCATCACCATATGGGCGGTGCAGATGATGTGGATTCCGTTCTGGGCCGCTGGGGTGGTCAACGGCCTGGGCCATGCCCTGGGCTATCGCAACTTCGAATGCCGCGACGCCGCCACCAACCTGGTGCCCTGGGGCATCATCATCGGCGGTGAAGAACTGCACAACAACCACCACACCTACCCCAACTCGGCCAAGCTCTCGGTCAAACGCTGGGAGTTCGACATGGGCTGGGCGTGGATCCGCTTGTTCTGCCTGCTGCGTCTGGCCAAGGTGCAGCGCGTGGCGCCCATCGCCCACCGGGTGGCCGGCAAGGCCAGCCTGGACATGGACACCGCCATGGCCATCCTCAACAACCGCTTCCAGATCATGGCCCAGTACCGCAAGCTGGTGATCGGCCCGCTGGTGAAACAGGAACTGGCCCGTGTCGACGCCTCGGTGCGTCACCGCTTCCGCCGTGCCAAACGGCTGCTCTCGCGCGAAACCAGCCTGCTGGAAGACCGCCATCACGTGCGCATCGAGTCCATGCTCGCACACAGCCAGGCACTGAAAACCATCTACGAAAAGCGCCTGGCCCTGCAGCAGATCTGGGCGCGCACCAGTGCCAACGGCCACGACATGCTGGCAGCCATGAAAGACTGGGTACACGAAGCCGAAACCAGCGGCATCCAGGCACTGCGCGACTTCGCAGCACAACTCAAGACTTACTCGCTGCGCCCGACCGGCGCCTGACCGCCGTTGATCGGCACGCCCCGCAATGGGGCGTGCCGTTCGGAACTTCGTCCCCGCCTCTCCACTCGAATCCGGAATATCGCCTGCGTGGCGGGCCGGATGTTGGCCGCACGCTTTCACGTTGAGACCTGCTCCGTGCACATGGCCAAGAACATTCCAACGATTTTCCCCGGCACCCCTCCTCCCGAAGCTGCCCAGACTTTACTGGCGTTGCTCCACGCCCAAGGTGAGGTTGCCCGCCTGAGTGAGCGTGATCAGCTGTTCAGCTCGTTGCTCGACAGCGTCAACGCAGTGCTTTGGGCCTTCGACTGGGAAACCCGTCAGGTGCTGTACGTGAGCCCAGCCTACGAGCGCATCTTCGGCCGCCCGGTCAGCCTGGTGCTGGCTGACTACAACGAATGGCGTGACAGCATCTACCCCGACGACCTCGAGTTCGCCGAACGTAGCCTGGCCCAGGTACTGCTCAAGGGCGCGGTGGAAGACCGCGAGTACCGCATCCTCAATGCCGACGGGCAACTGCGCTGGCTGAGCGACAAGTGCTACATCAACCAGCAGCACGATGGCGACCGGGTAATCATTGTCGGTATCGCCGAAGACATCACCGAGAAGAAGCAGCTTGAAGGCGAACTGCAGCGCCTGGCCACCACCGACGTGCTGACCCAGAGCAGTAACCGCAGGCACTTTTTCGAATGTGCTCAGCAAGCCTTCGACAGTGCACGCGAGGACGGTACACCGCTGGCTTTCCTGCTGCTGGATATCGACGACTTCAAACGCATCAATGACAGCTATGGCCACCAGGAAGGCGACCAGGTGCTGCAACACATCGCCGACAGCGGCAAGGCCGTGCTACGCCGGGGCGACCTGTTCGGACGCATTGGCGGCGAAGAATTCGCGGCGGTGTTTCCCGGCTGTACCGCCCAAATCGCGGAGCAGATTGCCGAGCGCTTGCAACGGCAGATACAGCACTTGAGCTTCAGCCATGGCCAGCAGACGTACGGGGTGACGGTGAGCCAGGGGTTGACCGGGCTGACCGATGAGGATGTGGCGCTGGACAGCCTGTATGCGCGGGCCGATGCGGCAATGTACCAGGCCAAGCGGCAGGGCAAGAACCAGATAGTCCGCGGCTGATCAGGCGGCACGGGCACTGGCTTTGGCCGGTATTCGAGGGCCTGTGGGAGCGGGCAAGCCCGCGAAGGGCCGCAATACGGCCCCCGAATCTCAGTTGGAAACCTCGGCCCCAGCCACCGGCGGTTCTTCCTGCGGCTTTACTTCCGGATTCTCCACCTTGCGCAACCGCCTCAGCTCCGGCAGGCCAAGCTTGAGCAGCCGCGCCGTCTTGCCGCTGGCCACCTTCTCCAGCCCCTGCCCGGCCGGCAACCGCGACAACTGCCCAGCCAGGTTCATGGCCAGGATCTCCCGCGAGTAAACGCCACCGCCCAACTGGTAGATCGCAGCGATCAACTCGCGCAGTGCCAACGGCAAACGCCAGCGAGTACGCAGCGCCGAGCCGAACGCCGCACCAAACTCTTCCAGCGATTGCTGCACATTGCGCTCGTCCAGATCCCCCCCGGCCAAACGCCACTCTTGCAGGCAGCGCAACACCGCCAGGTCGCCCAGGCAATGCAGCAAGCCTGCGCAATAACATCGTCCCTCGTCCAGTTCGAGCATGCGTGCCAAGGTGCGGCCATATTCGGCAGTGTGCAGTGACAGGTCCCAGTAACGGGCTGCGTGCTCTGCCAACAGTGGGTCACTGAGGCGTGCGCTGCGCTTGAGGGTCATGCCCAGGATCAGGTTCATGCTTTGGGTACTGCCAAGCTTGTTCAGGGCCTGCAGCAACGTCTGCACCGGGGCTTCACGGTGCAATGCCGCACTATTGGCGGCAGCGATCAGCACCGCCGTAACTTGCGGATCGTTACGCACTTCCTCTTCGAGCACCCTGAGGTTCAGGCCCTGGGGGTTCAGCGCTCGATTGATCGCAACCTGCACATCGGCCAGCAGCGGCCCACCATCGGCGGTAGCGCGACGCTGCTCAAGGTAGGCTGACAGGGTGGCCCCCGCCTGCAACGCCGGTACCGGGCAGGCGATCTCCTCGCCAACGGCCAGCAGCAACTCTTGCAGGCGCTTGCGCAGGTTATCCAGGTTCAGCGGCTTGCTCAGGTACGCCGTGGGGTGCAGGGGCAGCGCTTCGCGCACACTGGCGCTGTCATTGCGGTTACTCATGAGAATGAACGGCACCCCTGGCCCTTTGGCGCGCACCTTGCGCAGCAGGTCGAGGCCGTCGACACCGGCCAGCTCACGGGCGGCGATGATCAGGTCAGGCTTGCTGGACAAGGCACTGAGCGCCTGCGAGCCGTCCGCGCATACCTGCAGGCGGGCGTCACAGCGCACGCTGAGCAGCATCTCGCTGAGCATGTCCCGTACCCAAGGATCGCCTTCGACAATCAGTACGCTTGGTGGGGTGGGGGCTGCAGCGCTCATCGCCAACTACTCCTGAATAACCTGACACACAGTCCGTCGCAGCTTCCAAAGCCAGTCCTCCGATAACCATAGCGCCACACGGCTTATCTGGGCATAAAAAAAACCCGCCTAGGCGGGTTTTTTCTGAAGCGCGTCACATCAGGCGATTTCAGCGAAGCACTCTTCGATGATGGCCAGGCCTTTGTCCAGCAGCGCGTCTTCGGCGGTCAGCGGAACCAGGATACGCAGGACGTTGCCGTAGGTGCCGCAAGACAGCAGGATCAGACCCTTTTCACGAGCCTTGGCGACAACCTGGCCAACAGCAGCAGCGTTCGGGGTGTGAGTGCCCTTCTCGAAGACTTCGACGGCAATCATCGAGCCCAGACCACGGACGTCGCCGATGATCGGGTACTTCTTCTGGATTTCGCGCAGGCCGGCGGTCAGGCGCTCACCCACAGCCTTGCTGCGGTCCAGCAGTTTTTCTTCTTCGAACACTTCGATCACGGCCAGGGCCGCGGCGCAAGCGATCGGCGAACCGGCGTAGGTACCGCCCAGGCCGCCAGGCGCGATGGCGTCCATGTATTCGGCCTTGCCGCACACACCGGCCAGCGGGAAGCCGCCAGCGATGGATTTGGCGAAGGTGGTCAGGTCAGGCGCAACGCCCATCTGTTCCATGGCGAAGAAGGTGCCGGTACGGCCAGCGCCAGTTTGTACTTCGTCGGCGATCAGCAGGATGCCGTGCTGGTCGCACAGGGCGCGCAGGCGCTTCATCAGCTCTTTCGGCGCTGGCAGGAAGCCGCCTTCGCCTTGTACTGGCTCGAGGATGATTGCGGCGATGTCGCGCGGCTCGGCGTCGTTCTTGAAGATGCGCTCGACCGAGGCGATGGCGTCGTCAACGCTGATACCGTGCAGTTCGCTCGGGAACAGGGCGCGGAAGATGCCGCCTGGCATCAGGCCCATGCCAGCGGAGTACGGCACGACCTTGCCGGTCAGGCCCAGGGTCATCATGGTACGGCCGTGATAACCGCCGGTGAAGGCGATGACGCCAGCGCGGCCAGTGGCAGCACGGGCGATCTTGACGGCGTTTTCAACGGCTTCGGAGCCGGTGGTGACCAGCAGGGTCTTCTTGTCGAAGTCGCCTGGGACCAGCTTGTTGATCTTTTCGCACAGCTCTACGTAGGGCTCGTAAGCCAGCACCTGGAAGCAGGTGTGGCTGACCTTGGTCAGCTGCTCTTGCACGGCTGCAACCACTTTCGGGTGCAGGTGGCCGGTGTTCAGTACTGCGATGCCGCCGGCGAAGTCGATCAGTTCGCGGCCTTCAACGTCGATCACGGTCGAGTTCTTCGCGGTGTCGACGAAGATCGGGTGGATCTGGCCGACGCCACGTGGGACGGCAGCTACACGACGTTGCATCAAGGATTCGTTGGTTTTGCTCATAATGCCCTCATTGCGCCGACAGGAATGGCGCTTTTATTCGGGGGCGGCTGGGAGTGCTCGCGAACAGTATTCGTTGATCGACTGCCGTGAACGCCCTGGCCACCAGGTACTGCAATGTAAAAAAGGCCAGCGAGACGTCGCTCTCGCGCCCCGCTGGCAGAGGTAAAGCCTTTACCGTGCTATCAGACGCTGATGCACAGGTATTTGATTTCGAGGTAGTCCTCGATACCGTACTTGGAACCTTCGCGGCCCAGGCCCGAAGCCTTGATACCACCGAACGGCGCCACTTCGTTGGAGATCAGGCCGGTGTTGATACCCACCATGCCGTACTCCAGGGCTTCGGCGACACGGAACACACGGCTCATGTCACGGGCGTAGAAGTACGAGGCCAGGCCGAACTCGGTGTCGTTGGACATGGCGATGACTTCGGCTTCGTCTTTGAAGCGGAACAGCGGCGCCAGTGGGCCGAACGTCTCTTCCTTGGCGACAGCAGCGGTCTTCGGTACGTCAACCAGGATGGTCGGCTCGAAGAAGTTGCCTTCGATCAGCTTGCCACCGGACAGCACTTTGGCGCCTTTGCTGACGGCGTCCTCGATGTGCTCCTGGACCTTGGCGACAGCCTTGCCGTCGATCAGCGGGCCAGTGGTGGTGCCTTCTTCCAGGCCGTTACCGATCTTCAGCTTGGCAACTGCAGCGGCCAGCTTCTCGGCGAACGCGTCGTAGACGCCGTCCTGCACGTAGATACGGTTGGCGCAGACGCAGGTCTGGCCGTTGTTACGGTACTTGGAGATGATCGCGCCCTCGACCGCCTTGTCCAGGTCGGCGTCGTCGAACACGATGAACGGGGCGTTGCCACCCAGCTCCAGGGAAACCTTCTTGATGTCCTTGGCGCATTCTTCCATCAGCTGGCGACCGATTTCGGTCGAGCCGGTGAAGGACAGCTTGCGTACCAGGGAGTTGCCGGTCAGTTCGCCGCCAACTTCGCCGGCGCTGCCGGTAACCACACTCAGCACGCCAGCCGGGATGCCGGCACGGTGGGCCAGCTCGACCAGCGCCAGAGCGGAGTATGGGGTTTGCGAAGCCGGCTTGAGGACCATGGTGCAGCCAGCGGCCAGGGCCGGGCCGGCTTTACGGGTGATCATGGCGGCCGGGAAGTTCCACGGAGTGATGGCCGCGGTAACGCCGATTGGCTGCTTGATGACAATCAGGCGCTTGTCTGGCTGGTGGCCCGGGATGGTGTCACCGTAGATGCGCTTGGCTTCTTCGGCGAACCACTCGATGAACGAGGCAGCGTAGGCGATTTCGCCCTTGGCTTCGGCCAGCGGCTTGCCCTGTTCGGTGGTCATCAGGCGAGCCAGGTCGTCCTGGTTCTCGATCATCAGTTCGAACCAGCGACGCAGCTTGGCCGAGCGCTCTTTCGCAGTCAGGGCACGCCAGGCCGGCAGGGCCTTGTCGGCGGCTTCGATGGCGCGGCGGGTTTCCGCGGTACCCATCTTCGGCACGGTACCGATGACTTCGCCGGTGGCCGGGTTGGTCACCTTGATGGTCTGGCCGTTGTCCGCATCCAGCCACTCACCATTGATATAGGCTTGCTGGCGGAACAACTGAGCGTCTTTGAGCTGCATGTCGGCTTCCCGAATTGTTGATTGTTGAAAAGCGCCCAAGGCAGGGCATCGAGCGTTTGAAATCTCAAACGAATGCTAAGCGGCTGCTGGGGTGTTGGACAATAGGCTGTTCGAAAAAAAGAACGAATGGTTGCACAGCCCATCTGAAATCGCCCGCAGAATGGCCGCTGAAGGGTAGACGATGCTGCGGCCGGACGTGGGGCGAAACCAAAAATCGTTTCACTGCTTGTCACGGCCAATTTTCACCACGCCCTGATGCCGCGCTGAAACGATGATGCTGTCGTCATCAGCGTCGTAATCGATGGCATTGGCCTACGCCGGTCCCCCCGACCCACCGTTGTTCATTTCCGATCTGTATTGTCGTGTATCCGCCCCACAGGGATCTGCACAGCCAACACGGTAAAAACAGCTACAGATCAAGGCGATGGACGTCAACGACACAGATGGGTATCATGCGTGCGCGTTGCACTCGTAGCTCAGCTGGATAGAGTACTGCCCTCCGAAGGCAGGGGTCGTGGGTTCGAATCCCGCCGAGTGCGCCATATCAATAAAGCCCTGGGCCAGAGCCCGGGGCTTTTTCGTTTGTGCGACATGTCACCTTTCTGGTACTCCCGTACCACGGGTCATTGGTGTTAGCGTGGGCGTCTTCCCGTTTCCCGAACGGGTAACCCATAACAATGATTGGCGAAGGAATGCGCACAACCATGCAGTTGAAAAAACTCACCGCCACCACCCTGTTGCTGGCCAGCATCGGCCTGTTCACCCAGCCTGCCCAGGCCAACCTCTCCCAGCAGCAGTCCGCAGCTATCGTCAAAGCCTTCGACGGCAGCGACCCAAGCGACTTCAGGCAATTCCTCCGCAAGCTCAAAGACAGCGACCAGGGCAAGGCCGACAACCTTGAGGCAACCGTCGACGCCTACCTGGCCGACAAGCCATTGGCCGCCGGGCAACAAGACGAGATCAACCGCCTGCTCGGCCTGTATACCCGCATCAAGTATGGCAAAGCCGCAACCGAAACCCTGCGTGAACTGGTAGCCATCCCCACCTTCAATGTCGAGGGTACGCCGCAGTACGAAAACCCTGAATTCCTCAAGATCGCCGACAAGATCAAGGCCTTGGCCGACCGCTTCGGCCTGGCCTTCCGCAACATCGACAACCGGGTGTACGAGATCTCGCTGGGCAGCGGGAAGGAAGTGATCGGCATCCATGCCCACGCTGACGTCGTGCCGGTCAACCCGGACAACTGGAAGCTGGCCGACGGTACGCGCCTGGACCCGTTCAAGGTCACCCTGGTGGGTGACCGCATGTACGGCCGCGGCACCGAGGACGACAAGAACGGCATCGTGGTGGCGATGTACGCGCTGAAAGTGGCCAAGGACGAAAACCTGCCGCTCGCCCGGCAGTTCAAGCTGCTGATCGACACCACCGAAGAAACCAGCGGTGATGCCATCCCCTACTACTTTGAGCGCAACCCTACGCCCGATTACAACCTGGCCCTCGACGGCGGCTACCCGGTAGTGATTGCCGAGAAAGGCTACGGCACGGTCATGGCCAGCTTCACCAAGCGCCCGGCCAGCGGCAAGGGTGCCGAGATCGTCAACCTGACCGGTGGCCTGGCCACCAACCAGATCCCGACAACTTCGGTTGCGACCCTGATTTCTGACAACCCGGCACAGCTGGTCAAGCACCTGCAGCAAGCCGGTGCCAGATATGTGAAGCAGCATGGAAGCGACTTCAGCATCGACGCCAAGGCCGACGGCAAGCAAGTCTTGCTCACCGTGACCGGTGTTTCCGCACACTCTTCGGAGCCGGAATCCGGTATCAACCCGGTGGCGCGTATGCTCGACTTCATCAATGGCCTCGGCCAGCAGGTGTCGCTCAAGCACAATCACTTTACCGACGCGGCCCGCTACGCCGCCGAAAACTGGGGCCTGGACTACCTGGGCAACAAGCTCGGCGTGGCCTTCAAGGACCCGTTCATGGGCCCGCTGACCACCTCGCTGACTTTTGTCGGGGTGGATGACAAAGGCTTGAAACTGGCGGTGAATCTGCGCATTCCCAAGGGGAAGCCGATCGCCACGATCAAGGACGAACTGGCCGACAAACTGGGCAAATGGACCCGGCAAAGCAACACCTCGGTGGCCTTCGACTTCAGCCTGGACGAGCCGATGTACCGCAACCCTGAAGGCGAATGGGTCAAGGCCCTGCTCGCCGTGGCCACCGAGAACCTGGGTATGAAGCATGAGTTCGGTACCTCGGCCGGCGCGACTTCGGTGCACGATCTTCCCAACGGTGTGCAATTTGGCCTGGCCATGCCGGAGGTGAAGTACACCGGGCACAACGACAACGAGTTCAAGACCGTGGAGCAGTTCATGCTGGACTTGCAGGTGGTGAGCGAAATGGTGGCGCGGATCGGGCAGATGCCGAAGCTTTGATGCGCAGTACCGGCCTCTTCGCGGTTTTAGCCGCGAAAAGGCCGCTACAAGCGAACAGCCATGACGTTTTTCAATCGCCTCCATGCCGTTTCCTGCATTGCCGTGCAGAGCGCCGTACCGGATGCTTTAGTTACTCCGAGACAGTGCTTTTTTCACCCGCAGAGGCCCGTATGAAGACCGTCGAACAAATCCTCAAGACCAAGTCCCAGCACCAGACCGTGTACACCATCGGCCCGGATGACTCGGTGCTCGACGCCCTGAAGCTGCTGGCGGAGAAAAACATCGGTGCGCTGCCCGTGGTCGAGGGTGGCCAGGTGGTGGGTATCGTCAGTGAACGGGACTATGCGCGCAAGCTGGTCCTCAAGGGCCGCTCTTCTGCCGCCACGCCGGTACGCGAAATCATGAGCGCACCGGTGGTCACCGTGGAGCCCAAGCAAAAGCTCGATTTCTGCATGAACCTGATGACCGACCGGCACCTGCGTCACCTGCCGGTGGTCGACAACGGCAGATTGCTCGGCCTGCTGTCGATCGGCGACCTGGTCAAGGAAACCATTGACGAACAGGCCAGCCTGATCAAGCAAATGGAGCAGTACATCCGCGGCGAATGAAGCGCCTCAATGGTAGGCGCGCTCCAGCTCGTCCAGCTGATGGTCGAAGCTACGCAAGCGCGCCGACCAGGTGTACACCAGCACTTCCAGGTCACGGTTGAGCACTGCCGTATTGCCGTGGCCGCTGTGCGTGGGCTCGCCGAGGTCCAGCTGGTAGCGTTCGCGGGCCATCGCCTGGGCCACGCTGGACAGGTCGCGAGCGTTGGCCAGCCAGTGGTGATGGCGGTCATGGATTTCGCGGTCGAGCACCCGGCACTGGCGCTTCAGCGCATCCAGGCTCTGCTCCAGCGGAGTGCCCCTGAGCTCGCCCATGACCTCTTCGAAGGTGCGCCCCGAATGCCAATAGCTGCCCCAGAAATAACGGTCGAAAACCGTCTCGACGCGGCGTAGCGCAACCTTGGTATTCCAGATGGTCAGCAACGTTCGCCCCTGCACCACTTCGCGCTTGTTCAGGCGCAGCTGCTGCCAGGCGATCCATGTCAGCGCCACCAGTGCAACCGCTACAGTGACTGCGGCAGCGGCGTACAGGAAATGCACGGCCTGGTTCATCTGTTGCGTCTGTCTGATGCCATAGAAGTAACTGGCCGTCAGGGTGCCCAGGATCGTCACGGAACACCAGAAACCTGGTGCGTAGGGATCTTTCATCGCGCTATCCCCTTATTGTTTTCCTGAGCATAGCAACGGCCGATCACTCGTCAGGTGCCGCTCGGCGCTTTATTTTCGGGGGCGGCGCAACGCTTCGTTGAGTTGATCGAAGGGCACGGCCCAATCGGAATCTTCAATGATGCTGTCCTTGAGAAATGCCCGCTGAGAGTCGTTCCAGAACGGCGCATCCACCAGCTTGATTTCGTTCTTCAGCGGGGAATGGCTGGTGATGAACTGATCGATACTCGTGGGATCGTCGGGTAAGCCCAGCTGCTTGAACAGTTCGGCAAAGGGATGGATCGGCGCTTCCATGGTTCCTCCTGAGCGCCAGGCAAGCCGTCCACGACGCCCGCCTGGCATTGGTTTGAAAACATCAGCACAGCTCGCGCACTTCGGCGTGCGGCACCAGTTTCATGTACTGCTCCATGCTCATGTGAATCAGGTGATCGTGGTCACCCGCCTCCAGGTAGACATCGCCTTGGCGGGTAAGACTCGGGTCGAGCAGCATTTTTATCTGGTAAGCATCGCCAAGGGCCGGCACAGCACCGCGTTCGCAGTCATTGAACAGGCTCGGCAGACCGCTTTCACGGGTCAGATGCCAGGCCCCGGACATGCGCACCTTGTCCATGTCCAGATGCCGGTTGGCCGGTAGCACGGCCATGATGTAGTTGCCGTGACGGTCATCGACCATCACCGCCTTGGCGACCCGTTCGGCGGGCACGCCGGCCATACGGGCCGACTCCAGGCTGGTGGCCGAATGTGGGTGGGGAATGATGTCGTAGTCGCAGTTGGCCTTGTCCAGGCTGGCCTGCAGGGTCTTTGCCATACGCATGATGCACCTCCGGTTTCGCCCCCCAATTTTCAATTTTAGGCCGGGTACGGGTGGTCGGGGCTAAACTTGTGAAATACGCGCAAATGAGGTGACGACAGGTGATCGCCCGCTGCTGGCGCTGGCTATTGCTGCTGTTGTTGCTTGGCATCACGCCAGGTGGCCAGGCAGCGCCCGGCGCGGTGTGGGTGCTGAACATCGACGACGCCATCGGCCCGGCCAGCGCCGACTACCTGGTGCGCAGCCTCAGCCAGGCCCAGGCGCAAGGCGCGCAACTGGTGGTTATCCGCATGGATACCCCGGGCGGGCTGGACAGCGCCATGCGCCAGATGATCAAGGCAATTCTCGCCAGCCCTGTACCGGTCGCCAGCTACGTTGCCCCCAGCGGAGCCCGCGCCGCCAGCGCCGGCACCTATATTCTCTACGCCAGCCATGTCGCGGCGATGGCGCCCGGAACCAATCTGGGAGCTGCCACGCCGGTGCGGATCGGCGGTGCGCCTGGCACGCCCAGTGACGACAAAGCCAAAAGCGGCGACGATGAAACCCTCGCACGCAAACAGGTCAACGACGCCGCCGCCTACATCCGTGGCCTGGCGCAGATGCGCGGCCGCAACGCCGACTGGGCGGAGAAGGCAGTGCGCGAGGCGGTCAGCCTGTCAGCCAGCGAGGCCTTGCGCCTGAACGTGATCGATCAGGTGGCCGATGACCTGCCTGACCTGCTGCGCAAGCTCGACGGCAAAACGCTTCAGGTGGCCGGCCAACCACGGCAGTTGCAGACCGCAGGCGCCAGCATGGTCGAGCATCTGCCGGACTGGCGCACACGGTTTCTGGCGGTCATCACCAACCCCAGCGTAGCGCTGATCCTGATCATGATCGGCGTTTACGGCCTGTTGTTCGAATTCATGAACCCAGGTTCTGCGGTGGGCGGTGTGGTCGGTGGTATCTGCCTGCTGCTGGCGCTGTATGCGCTGCAGCTGTTGCCGGTGAGTTTTGCCGGGGTGGCGCTGATCCTGCTTGGCATCACCTTCATGATCGCCGAAGCCTTCTTGCCCAGTTTCGGCGTGGTCGGCTTCGGCGGCATCGTTGCCTTTGTGGTCGGCGCGTTGATTCTGATCGACACCGACGCCCCCGGTTTCGGCATCCCCCTGGCCTTGATCGGCACCTTGGCGCTGCTCTCGGCACTCCTGATCGGTGGCGTGCTGGGCATGGCTCTCAAGGCCCGGCAACGGGCGCTGGTCAGTGGCGACGCCGGCCTGGTCGGCAGCCTGGTCACCGTCACCCAGGTGATGGCAAGCGACCCCTTCTGTGGTGTCGTGCTGGCTCAGGGCGAGCCATGGCAAGCGCGGTGCGCAACGCCGCTGCAAACTGGCCAGAACGTACGGGTGACCGCGCGCCATGGCGTGATGCTGGAAGTGAGCGCCGCCGCCCCAGCGACGCAAGGAGAATGACCATGTTCATGCAAGTCGGTTTCGGCGCTGTGCTGATCGTGCTGGCCATGCTGGTGCTGTCGGCGTTTCGCATCCTGCGCGAATACGAGCGGGGCGTGGTGTTCCAGCTGGGGCGCTTCTGGCAGGTCAAAGGGCCAGGGCTGATCCTGTTGATCCCGGTGATCCAGCAAATGGTACGGGTCGACCTGCGTACGGTGGTACTGGATGTACCGCCGCAGGATGTGATCACCCGCGACAACGTTTCGGTCAAGGTCAACGCAGTGTTGTACTTTCGCGTGCTCGACCCGCAGAAAGCGATCATTCAGGTCGAGGATTTTCTGGTGGCGACCAGCCAGCTGGCCCAGACGACCCTGCGTGCGGTGCTGGGCAAGCACGAACTGGATGAGCTGCTGGCAGAACGCGAGCAACTGAACCTGGACATCCGCCAGGTACTGGATGCGCAGACGGATGCCTGGGGCATCAAGGTGGCCAACGTCGAGATCAAGCACGTTGACCTGAACGAGTCGATGGTACGCGCCATCGCCCGCCAGGCCGAGGCCGAGCGCGAACGTCGGGCCAAGGTGATTCATGCCGAGGGTGAACTGCAGGCGTCGGAGAAACTGATGCAAGCCGCGCAAATGCTGAGCAAGGAACCGGGGGCGATGCAGTTGCGCTATATGCAGACACTGGGGACGATTGCCGGGGACAAGAGCTCGACCATCGTCTTCCCGCTGCCGATAGATCTGCTGAAGGGGTTGGTGGACAAGGAGAAATAGTGATGGGCCAATCGCGGGTTTGCCCGCGAATGGCCTGTATGCGGTCTGTCAGACCGGCGCGCGGCGCAAGGTCGCGAGGAAGGTGGCTGCACCAATGAACAACCCGGCAAAGGTGCGGTTCAAACGCTTCTGCTGTTTGGGCGTGCGCAGCATGCGCAACACATGCGAAGCCAACCCGGTGTATCCCGCCATCACCAGCAGGTCGACCGTGACCATGGTCACGGTGATCGCCACATATTGCGGCAGCAGCGGCGCATGGGGATTGAGGAACTGCGGCAGCACCGCCAGCATGAACACCAGCGCCTTGGGGTTGCTGATGTTGACCAGGAAACCACGGAACACCAGGCTCAGCGGCTTGCCGATCGGGCGCACGCCTGATTCATCGCTCATGTCCATCGGCAGGGCACGCCACTGCTTGTAGGCCAGGTACACAAGGTAGCCGACGCCAAACCACTTGATGACCTGGAACGCCGTGGCCGAGGCAGCCAGGACGGCACCGACGCCGGCGGCGATGATGGCGATCTGCATGATCAGGCCCAGCTGCAGGCCCAGGGCGTTCCAGTAACCACGCCAGAAGCCGTATTGCAGGCCGCTGGACATCGAGGCAATTGCCCCGGCACCGGGTGAAAGGCTGATCACCCAGCAGGCGGCAAAAAAGCCTAACCATACTTCCATCGACATCACACACCTCGCTCGAACATTTGTTGCAAAACGTTAAGCTAAGGTCTTGGCGAAAAAATAACCAGTGATTTCTGATGGATTTGTGTGGCCAGTGCAGGCTCAGTCCGCTTCGGCAGCTGTTTCTTTGTGCAGGGCCTGTACCTCGGCCCCGCGCCAGCGCCGCACGGACTTCTGGAAGAACTGACTATTGGGCACCTGCACCAGCGCCCCGCCCGCTTCGGGCACTTCCAGCAGGGTGGTGAACAGCAGGTTGATAGCGATCACCCGGCCTTTCACGCCAGGCTTGTCGAGGGTGTCGACCAGCTCGACCACATCGCCGATGCGAAACGGCCCGACCGTGAAGATCAACACTGCGCACAACAGGTTGGACAGCACGCTCCACATGGCGAAGAAGGCCACCGCCGCTACCGCTACGAAGCCGGAAAGTGCTGTCCACAACACGGTTGCCGAAACACCCATGCGCTCCAGCACGAACAGCAGCGCGCTGCCCATGATCAGCCAGCGCAGGCCACCGCGCACGGGCACCAGCAGCTCCGGCGGTAACGGGTAACGCTGGCCCAGGCGGCTCAGCCCGCGGGCGACGATACGTTGCAGGATGAACGCCGCTGCCAGGATCAAGAGGATCTGCAAACCCAGCCAGAAGGTGTCCATCCATTGCCCTGGCAGCAGCGAACGCAGTTCCTCCATCAGGACAACGCCTCTAGTTCGGCCTGCATGCTTTCAAGGGTTTCCAGCGCTTCCATCCAGGCCTCTTCCAGCTCGCCTTCGCGTTGCTTGAGCTTGGTCTGCCGCGCCAGCAGGTCGCGCAACTCGTCCTTGCGCGCCGCATCGTAAAGGCCACCATCACCCAGCGCGGTCTCGATCTCGGCCAATTGCGCGTGCACCTGGTTGAGCTCGGTTTCCAGCTTGTCGGCAGCCTTCTTGTGCGGTGCCAACTGCTGACGCAAGGCTGCGGCAGCCTGGCGCTGGGCTTTCTTGTCGGTCTTGTCCGGGTTGGCCGGTGCAGTACTGGCCGGCGCACTGCGCTGGCGGTACTCGACCAGCCAGCGGCTGTAGTCCTCCAGGTCACCGTCGAAGGTGTCGACCTTGCCGTCGGCCACCAGCAGGAAGTCATCAGTGGTGCTCTTGAGCAAATGACGGTCGTGGGACACCACCACCACTGCACCGGCAAACTCCTGCAAGGCCATGGTCAGCGCCAGACGCATTTCCAGATCGAGGTGGTTGGTCGGTTCGTCGAGCAGCAGCAGGTTTGGCCGCTCCCAGGCAATCAGCGCGAGTGCCAGGCGGGCCTTTTCGCCACCGGAGAAGTTAACCACCGGCTCGTCGCAGCGGGCACCATGGAAGTCGAAGCCGCCAAGGAAGTCGCGCAGCGTCTGCTCACGCTCGGTAGGGGCGATGCGCTGCAAGTGCAGCAGGGGGCTGGCCTTGTCGTCCAGCGAGTCCAGCTGGTGCTGGGCAAAGTAGCCTACCGCCAGGTTCTCGCCACGAACCAGGCGGCCCGACAACGGCTCCAGCTCACCTGCAAGGTTCTTGATCAGGGTCGACTTGCCGGCGCCGTTGGGCCCGAGCAGACCAATACGAGCACCCGGGGTCAGCTGCAGCTTGACCTTGTCGAGGATGGCCTTGTCGCCATAACCGAGGCGACCTTCGGAAAGGCTCAGCAACGGGCTGGAAATTTTCTGCGATTCACGGAAGACAAAGTCGAACGGTGAATCGACATGCGCTGCCGACAGCTCTTCCATGCGCTCCAGGGCCTTGATCCGGCTTTGCGCCTGGCGGGCCTTGGTGGCTTGCGCCTTGAAGCGGGCAATGTACTTCTCCATGTGCGCGCGCTGCGCCTGCTGCTTCTCGTAGGCCTGCTGCTGCTGCGCCAGGCGCTCGGCACGGGTGCGCTCAAAGGCGGTGTAGCCGCCTTTGTACAAGTTGAGCTTGCGCTGCTCGACGTGCAGCACATGGTCGACCACGGCATCGAGGAAGTCACGGTCGTGGGAGATCAGCAACAACGTGCCGGGGTAGCCCTTGAGCCAGTCTTCCAGCCACAGGATCGCGTCGAGGTCGAGGTGGTTGGTGGGCTCGTCGAGCAGCAACAGGTCGGACGGGCACATCAGTGCCTGGGCCAGGTTCAGGCGCATCCGCCAGCCACCAGAGAAATCGCCGACACGGCGGTCCATCTGTTCGTTGGTGAAGCCCAGCCCAGCCAGCAACTTGCGCGCACGGGCGTCGGCGGTATAGCCGTCGGCGCTTTCCAGCTCACTGTGCAGGCGCGCCAGGGCGGTGCCGTCGTGGGCCTGCTCGGCCGCGGCCAGTTCGGCCTGGACCTTGCGCAGGCGCACGTCGCCGTCAAGCACATAGTCCACAGCCAGGCGGTCGAGGGTGTCGACCTCTTGGCGCATGTGGGCGATGCGCCAGTCGCCGGGCAGTTGGCAGTCACCGGCATCGGGCGACAGCTCACCGCGCAGCAAGGCGAACAGGCTGGATTTTCCGGCGCCGTTGGCGCCGATCAGGCCGGCCTTGTGACCGGCGTGCAGGGTCATCTCGGCGCCTTCTAGCAAGCGCTGCGGACCACGCTGTAAAGTGAGGTTGGATAGTCTGATCATGATGGTCGCGGAGTCTACCAGCTTCCTCGGCCCATAGCGCGAGTGGAACCATGCACACCGACCTGTGGAATTACGCCCTGGCCCTGTATGCCAGGCCCGGCGTGGAAGCCGCCTGCCTTGAACTGCAGGCACTGGGTGGCGATGTCTGCCTGCTGCTGTGCGCGACCTGGCTGCAAGCACGTGGTGTGGCTGTACTGGGCGAACGTGCGCAAGCACTGCAAGAACTTGCCGAGCCTTGGCAGCGTGACGTGGTCGCCCCGCTGCGCAGCCTGCGCCGGCAATGGCGAACCCCAGCATCGGGTGATGCACAATTGGCCGCATTGCGTGAACAGGTGAAGGGGTTGGAATTACAGGCAGAAAAAGCCTTGCTGGAGCGCTTGCAGGAACGTTCGCAACAGTGGCCCGTGGGCTCCCATGAGCCCGCGGACGACTGGCTGGCCCGGCTGGCACCGGACCAGGCTCTGCATCATGACGCGCTAGTTCAGTTGCGCGTCGCAGCGGCTGCGCTTCAGGACGCCGAAGGTGCCTGAGACGGCGTGCTCACAGGTGCCGACGGTGCTGCAGCAGCCGGGCTCACCGAGTTGGTTGTGGCGGCCGGTGTAGCGGGTTTGGCTTCAGCAGGTTTGGCGGCGGGTTTGGCGGCCGTGCGTGCTGGTGCCTTGGTGGCAGCTGGTTTTGCGGCCGGCTTGGCAGCAGGGGCTTTGGCAGCTGGCTTGGCCGCAGGTTTGGCTGCCGCAGCCGCCTTGGCAGCCGGTTTGGCCGCAGGCTTAGCGGCAGCGGTCGCCTTGGCAGC
>NZ_JBICKH010000081.1:0-431 GCF_043103905.1 Pseudomonas sp. yb_2
GTTGTGCAATGCCTGGAAAACGAAGGTGTCGAGTATGTATTCGGCATTCCCGGTGAGGAAAACCTCGACCTGCTCGAATCCCTGCGCAAGTCGAAGATCAAGCTGGTACTGACCCGTCACGAGCAGTCTGCAGGTTTCATGGCTGCCACCTACGGTCGTCTGACCGGCAAGACCGGCGTCAGCCTGTCGACCCTCGGCCCTGGTGCCACCAACCTGGTGACCGCCAGCGCCTACGCCTACCTGGGCGGCATGCCGATGATGATGATCACCGGGCAGAAGCCGATCAAGAAGTCCAAGCAGGGTCGCTTCCAGATCATTGACGTGTGCGGCATGATGGACCCCATCACCAAGTACACCCACCAGTTCGCCTCGGCCGACAACATCCCGGCCCGCATGCGCGAAGCCTTCCGCCTGGCCGAAGAAGAAAAGCC
>NZ_JBICKH010000082.1:0-142377 GCF_043103905.1 Pseudomonas sp. yb_2
GTTTACCCGCGAAGAGGCCAGTACAGGTTTACATCAGCGCGAGGCCAGCGCTGCGTAGCTGTTCATCAGGTTGCGGTAGTTGGGGATACGCTGCGACAGCAGGTTACCCAGCCCTTCGATGTCGTTGCGCCAGTCGCGGTGCAGTTCGCAGGCCACCGAGAACCAGTTCATCATCTGCGCACCCGCCTGGGTCATGCGTACCCAAGCCGCTTGCTGCACGGTTTCGTTGAAGGTGCCCGAGGCATCGGTCACCACGAACACTTCAAAGCCTTCCGCCAGCGCCGACAGGGTCGGGAAGGCCACGCACACATCGGTCACCACACCGGCGATGATCAGTTGCTTGCGGCCCGTGGCCTTGATTGCCTTGACGAAGTCTTCGTTGTCCCAGGCGTTGATCTGGCCCGGACGGGCAATGTACGGCGCATCCGGGAACATCTCTTTCAGCTCGGGCACCAGCGGGCCATTCGGGCCTTGCTCGAAGCTGGTGGTGAGGATGGTCGGCAGGCCAAAGAACTTGGCCAGGTCGCCCAAGGCCAGCACGTTGTTCTTGAATTCGTTGGGCGAAAAATCCTGCACCAGCGAGATCAGACCGGTCTGGTGGTCGACCAGCAGCACCACGGCGTCGTCTTTGTTCAGGCGCTTGTAATCGGGTTGGCTCATGGGGTGACTCCTTGGGTTGGGATAACGGGCCGGCACTGTCCGCAGGGGTTATACCGGTGGATAGCATTGGCTTAAGAAAGTGTCTGCGCCTGCCGCCAGGCCTTGGGTGGCTGGCCGACCAGGCGGCTGAAAGCACGGGTGAAATGGGCCTGGTCACAAAAGCCGCATTCCAGGCTCACGTGGGTGATAGGCGCCTCGGTGGCAAGCAAGCGCTTGGCCTTTTCCATGCGCGCCAGCAGGCGCCAGGCCTGCGGCGAAAGGCCGGTGTTGACTTTGAACGCGCGGGAAAAATGGCTGCGGGTAAGGTTGCATACCGCGGCGATCTCGATGATCGACAACGGGCTATGCAACATCAGCTCCTTGGCCCGGCGCAGCCGCGCGGGCGTGAGTGCGCCGGGGGTTTGCAGCGGCGCTTCGGGCGTCCCAGGGTACATGGCGACTCTCCTGTTCAATGCAGAAAGTCTCGCCCCCGGCACATGACGAAGTCCTGAGCCAAACCTGAATTGTTGTTAATTGTGCGCTGCTGGCCCTGGGCGTTTTGCCGATACCTTAAGATGCGTTTCGTATTCAGCTTCTGGCCGCTACCCGCGGTCGGCATTCAAGGCGAAAGAGGTATGCAGGAAAAACCCGCCCACCGCACCGTGGCCATGGTGCTGTTCAACGATGTGTTACTGCTGGATGTCACCGGTCCCATGGATGCATTCGCCATCGCCAACCGGTTCTTGCCTGCAGCACGGCAATATCGGCTGCTGACCTTGGCCGAGGGGCAAGCAGTGGTACGCGGCTCATGCGGCCTGAAGGTAGTGGCCGACCGGCGCCTGGAAGACTTGCCGGAGGCCGTCGACCTGTTGCTGGTGCCGGGCGGCCCTGGGGCCTATGACATCGCCCTGCCAGGGATCGAGCGCTGGCTGCCCAAGGCCGTGCGCCAGGCAAAGCGCTTCGGTGCCATCTGCACCGGGGTGTTCCTGCTGGGGCGGGCCGGGTTACTGAATGGCTATCGCTGCACCACCCACTGGAACTACGTGGAGCGCCTGGCACAGGCGTTTCCCGAAGCCAAGGTGGAGACCGAGCAGATTTACGTGATGGACCGCTGCCTGATCACCTCGGGCGGTATCACAGCAGGGATCGACCTGGCACTGGCGGTGGTCGCCGAGGACCATGGCAAGGCGCTGGCCCTGGAAGTAGCCAAGGTACTGCTGGTAGCCCGCCACCGTCAGGGTGGGCAGACACCCTACGGGCCATTGCTGGCTGCGGTACCACGCGATGACTCGCCGATTGCCCGGGTGCAGGCCTATATCGTCGACCACATCGATCAGGCGTTCACCGTGCAGAAAATGGCCGAACTGGTGGCCATGAGCGGGCGTAACTTTGCCCGGACGTTTCTGCGCGAGGTGGGCATTACGCCGCTGCAGTACCTGCAGAATGCGCGCATCGACCGTGCGCGCAAGCTGCTCGAATGCGGTGACCTGCCGATGAAGGTGGTGGCGGCGCAGTGCGGGTTTGGCAGTGATCGACACATGCGCAAGGTATTCTTTGAGCGAATTGGCATGACGCCGGCGCAGTATCGGGCACAGTTTGGTGGCGGTGAACAGTCCGATTAGCGCTGCCTTCTTCGCGGGCGCGCCCGCTCCCACAGAGATAGCACAGGCCTTGAGCCCAGGTAAGCGCCGGCACCGATCGTCACTCTGAACAGGACAATGTTTCTTCCCGTCAGATGATTGTCTGACCCCACCCCACCCCTCAGAATTGTCCGTCAAACTGTTCGAACGCTGCCCCGGCAGCTCATGGAGTACGAGCCAATGCCACACGAAGGCAGCCTTCTACAAACCGCGGTGATCTTCCTGCTTGCCGCCGTCCTCGCCGTCCCTCTGGCCAAGCGCCTGCAACTGGGTGCCGTGCTCGGCTACCTGCTCGCCGGTGTGGTCATAGGCCCGCAAGCACTTGGCCTGATCCGCGACACAGAAAGCGTGGCGCACATTTCCGAACTGGGCGTGGTTTTGCTGCTGTTCATCATCGGCCTGGAACTGTCGCCCAAACGCTTGTGGCTGATGCGCAAGTCGGTGTTTGGTGTCGGCACTGCCCAAGTGGTGCTGACCGGCGCAGTCATCGGCGCCATCGCCCTGTTCGGCTTCAGCCAGACGCTACCAGCAGCCATCGTGCTCGGTCTGGGCCTGGCGCTTTCGTCCACCGCCCTTGGCCTGCAGAGCCTGGCCGAGAGCAAGCAGCTCAATGCACCGCACGGCCGTCTGGCGTTCGCCATCCTGTTGTTCCAGGACATCGCCGCGATCCCGCTGATCGCCTTGGTACCGCTGCTGGCCGCCAGTGGCCCGGACACCAGCCAAGGCGACAGCCTGCAACACGGCCTGAAGGTATTCGCCAGCATCGCCGTGGTGATCATCGGCGGTCGCTACCTGTTGCGCCCGGTGTTCCGCACCGTGGCCCGCACCGGCCTGCCAGAAGTGTCTACTGCCACCGCACTGCTGGTAGTGATCGGCACCGCCTGGCTGATGGAAGAAGCGGGTATCTCCATGGCCCTTGGCGCTTTCCTCGCCGGCCTGCTGCTGGCCGACTCGGAATACCGTCACGAGCTGGAATCGCAGATCGAACCCTTCAAGGGCCTGCTGCTGGGGCTGTTCTTCATCAGCGTGGGCATGGGCGCCAACCTGCGCCTGCTGCTGGAAATGCCACTGGTGGTGCTGGGCCTGACCCTGTTGCTGGTGGCCGTGAAGCTGCTGTTGCTGATAGGCGTCGGCCGCTTGGTCGGCGGCCTGAACAGCGCCAGCGCCCTGCGCCTGGGCATGGTGCTGGCGGCCGGTGGCGAGTTCGCCTTCGTGGTGTTCAAGCTGGGCAAGGACCAAGGCCTGTTCGATACCCAGACCTACGACCTGCTGCTGATGACCATTACCCTGTCAATGGCCATCACCCCGCTGCTGATGCTGGGTTGCGCCCGCGCCCTCAAACGCCCGCAACCGGCGCGTGAAGTGCCCGAGCAGTACAAGCAGATCCAGACGGATACACCGCGGGTGGTGATCGTCGGCATGGGCCGCATGGGCCAGATCGTCGCGCGCATCCTGCGGGCACAGAAGATCCCGTTCATTGCCCTGGAAACCTCGGTGGACACCATCGAGATGACCCGCATGTTCGAACAGGTGCCGGTGTTCTACGGCGACCCGCTGCGCCCGGAGGTGTTGCACGCCGCCAAGGTGGGTGAAGCGGAGTATTTCATCATCACCATTGATGACCCTGAAGCCGCCATTCATACCGCCGCACGGGTGAAGCGTCTGTACCCTCACCTGAAGGTGCTGGCCCGGGCGCGTAACCGCCAGCATGTGCACAAATTGGCGGATGTGGGCGCCGAGCCGATTCGCGAGACGTTCTACTCCAGCCTGGAAATGACCCGCCGGGCACTGGTGGGGTTGGGCCTGAGCGATGAACAGGCGGCGGACCGCATTGCACGGTTTACCCAGCATGACGAAGAGGTGCTGGAGGCCCAGGGACAAGTGCGTGATGACCGGGCCAAGGTGATGCAGACGGCCAAGGAGGCGCGGGTGGAGCTGGAGCGGTTGTTTGATTCGGATGCGGATTGAGCCTTTTGGCGCATGCCTTGAGGGTTGTAGTGCGTGTGAGATCGAGCGCCGCCCGCGCGGCGCATCGCGAGCAAGCTCGCTCCTACATCTGTTTCGGGCCAGTATCGCCTGTGCCTGCGCGCGCGACCGCCTTGTTTGTACGACACGATATCGAGCCATGCGCCAAAGCGTTCGCGCGCAAATCCCACAGGAATAATTGGCCCGAAACAAATGTAGGAGCGAGCTTGCTCGCGATGCGCCGCGCGGGCGGCGCTCGATCTCATGGGCGCCCAAAAACTATCGCCAGGCACCTAGAAGCCATCATGCAATTTCCTGACGATCACCTCGCCGCCATTACGCACAAAAAACCATCACAAGATCGTCTAATTCTCAGCGGGGTCCTACTTCCCCGCGAATCATTTCCTACGTTCGCGCCAATCCCGAGGAATTATCCTACGCATCGTGTTGACGCCCGTCTGATTGTCCGGGGAAGGCCTGCTCTCTAGGCTAACCAGGTCGCTGTCGGTTCAGCGATCGGGTGTGGAAACCCGTCTGATCTGAGGTGCTGTCTTCAATGGCAGTTGTGCGCGGGAGGCCGTATGGCCTACCGGGTTGCCTCTCACCGGTTTTCCACCCCGCGTACAACTGCCACCCTTCGCGTGGAAACGGATGGTTGCAGTACAACCTAGAGAGCTTACTGCAATGAAAAAGATTGTTCCGGATCCCCCCCTCCCCAACACCACCCAACGCTCTTTCAGCCGCTGCGATGCCGGCCATCCTGCATTGTTTACCGTAAACCCCGGCGTCTCGGCCCACGATGCCCTGGTGCATGTCGCCCAATACCTGCGCGGCGCCTACGACTGTGGCTACAAAGCCCTGGAGCATCTGGATGACACAGGCAAGAGCCTGTTCTGGAGCAACCTGAACGCACTCGAAATGGCAGAAGGGTTGGTTGAGGCATTGCTGGATGGGATTGAGTCACAGCCCATGAACTGAGTCGCCTGCACCGACCCTTTCGCGGGCACGCCCGCTCCCACAGGTACTGCACTGGCGTTGAATCTTGCGCGATCCCTGTGGGAGCGGGCTTGCCCGCGAAGAGGCCGGTACAGCAAACAAGAAAGGCCGGCTCCCTACAGAGAGAGCCGGCCTTTGTGCACGTTGCTGGTGGTTGATTACTTACCCGCAGTCAGCGCGTTATAGCTGGTCATCAGGTTGCGATAATCCGGAATGTGGTTGGAGCAAAGTGCAGCCAGCCCTTCGACATCGTTGCGCCAGTCGCGGTGCAGCTCGCAGGCCACGCCGAACCAGGTCATCAGTTGGGCACCCGCCTGGCTCATGCGGTCATGCGCGGCATCACGGGTCATTTCATTGAAGGTGCCGGAAGCATCGGTCACCACGAACACCTCAAATTCTTCCTCCAAGGCCGACAGCGCCGGGAACGCCACGCAAACCTCGGTCACAACACCTGCAATGATCAGCTGCTTCTTGCCGGTCGCCTTCACCGCCTTGACGAAATCCTCGTTGTCCCAGGCGTTGATCTGGCCAGGGCGGGCAATGTACGGCGCATCCGGGAACAGGGCTTTCAGTTCCGGCACCAGCGGGCCGTTGGGGCCTTGCTCGAAGCTGGTGGTGAGGATGGTCGGCAGGTTGAAGAACTTGGCCAGGTCAGCCAGCGCCAGCACGTTGTTCTTGAACTTGTCTGGCTCGATATCGCGCACCAGCGACAGCAGGCCAGCCTGGTGGTCAACCAGCAGTACGGCAGCGTCGTCTTTGTTCAGGCGGTTGTAGGTGAATTTGCTCATGGTCTGTGCTCCTAAGGGTTATGAATTTTTCAGCAATCCGGGGTGTTTCGCGTTGATGGGCACAGATTAAAATCATCACCTTTGCGGCGGTAGTTAGCAGAATCTGGCTTTAGCGTTCTGATTTATGAACGATGGATTTGTAGGGGCTGTGTCGGCCTCTTCGCGGCTGAAGCCGCTCCTACAAGCGAAGAGGCCGGCACAGGCAACCAAATACCCGGAGACCGACCATTGGAAGACCTCAACTCCCTCTACTACTTCACCCAGGTCGTCGAACATGGCGGCTTCGCCCCGGCCGGGCGGGCGCTGGACATGCCCAAGTCAAAACTCAGCCGGCGAATCGCCGACCTTGAAGACCGCCTGGGTGTGCGGCTGTTGAACCGCACCAGCCGCCACTGCTCGCTGACCGAAATCGGCCAGGCCTATTACAACCGCTGCCTGGCCATGCGCGTGGAGGCCGAGGGCGCGGCGGAAATCATCGAGCGCAACCGCAGTGAACCGCGCGGCCTGGTGCGCATCAGTTGCCCGACCACTCTGCTCAACTCCTGGGTCGGGCCGATGCTGACCCGCTACATGCTCAAGTACCCGCAGGTGGAGCTGTTCATCGAAAGTACCAACCGCCGTGTCGACCTGTTGCACGAGGGCTTCGATATTGCTCTGCGGGTGCGCTTTCCGCCGCTGGAGAACACTGACATGGTGATGAAGGTGCTGAGCAACAGCACCCAGTGCCTGGTCGGCCAGCCTCAATACCTGGCGCAACTGCCCAAAGGGTTTGACCCACAGCTGCTGGGCACACTACCCAGCGTGCATTGGGGCAGTGCACAGCGCGAGTACCAGTGGGAACTGTTCCAGGGTGAGGACAACAGCCGCAGCATCGTCATCCCGCATACACCACGCATGGTGACTGACGACCTGTTTGCCCTGCGCCATTTCGTGGTGGCCGGAGTGGGGATCGCCCACTTGCCGCGGGTGGCGGTGCGTGAGGATCTGGCGGCGGGACGTCTGGTTGAGCTGATTCCGGACTGGCACCCGCGTTGCGGTATCGTGCATGCGATCTTCCCATCGCGACGTGGGTTGCTGCCTTCGGTGCGAGCGCTGATCGATCATCTGGCTGAGGAGTTCGCCATCAGCGACATGGCTTGAGTGCCTGGCTGGCTGAGCCGGCCTCTTCGCGGGCATGCCCGCTCCCACAGGTATTGCACAAGGCTCGGGGCCAGTGGCAAACCCGTAGGAACGCGCGCGCCCGCGAAAAGGCCGGCACAGGTAAACCGCTCCCCCAGCACACCCTTACAAGACCCCTGGCCTATCCTTGCTCCACAGTCCCGGATCATCCCCCGGAGCTCCCCATGATCCGCGCCACACACGGACCAGGCCGCGCCCTGCTCGCCACCCTCGCCCTCTGGCCGGCGCTGAGCCACGCCGAAGCGCCCGGCTGGTCGCTGCTCAGCCGCAACTATTTCCTGCACAGTGACTTCCGCTCGCCCTCCGGCAGCGGCCAGAACTATCGCCAGGAATGGGCCCAAGGCTTCATCGGCGAGGTGCGTTCCGGTTTCACCGAAGGCACTGTCGGCGTCGGCATCGATGCCCATGGCTTTCTTGGCCTCAAGCTCGACGGCGGCCGCGGCCATAGCGGCACCGGCCTGCTGCCACGCGACAGCGATGGCCGCGCCGAGTCCGAGTACTCCAGCGCCGGTGCCGCGCTCAAAATGCAGTTAGGCAACACCCAACTGCGCTATGGCGAGATGATGGTGGAAACCCCGGTGTTCGACACCGGTGACAAACGCCTGCACCCGGAATACGCCACCGGCTGGTGGGTGGAAAACACCGACCAGCCCGACTGGCGCCTGCAGGCCGGGCGTTTCACTGCCTTCAACAACCAGGACAACAGCTCCACCCACGACGACTTCAGCGGCTACGGCGCGACCACCCACAACCGGGCCATCAGCCTGGCCGGTGCCACCTTCGCACCCAACGGGCCGTTCGGCGCCGCAGTGTATGCCGGGCAGCTGGAAAACACCTGGCGCCAGGCCTACCTCAACCTGAACCTGGCCGAGGGCAACTGGCGCCTGGACGGCAACCTGTACAAAACCCGCGACACCGGCAACGCCAGCGCCGGGGCGATCGACACCCTCGCCTACAGCCTGCTGGCCAGGTACAGCTTCGGCGCCCAGGCGCTTAGCCTGGCCTACCAGAAGGTCGAGGGCGACACCCCGTTCGACTTCGTCGGCGGCGACTCCATCTACCTGGCCAACGCGATCAAGTACGCCGACTTCAACGGCCCTGGCGAGCACTCGTGGCAACTGCGCTATGACCTGAACTTCGCCACCCTCGGCGCACCTGGCCTGAGCCTGATGGGCCGCTATGTCAGCGGCCGCGGCATCGACGGCAGCCATGCGCCTGCGGGCGGCGCCTATGTGAACCAGTACGGCGACGGCGGCAAGCACTGGGAACGCGACATCGACCTGAAATACGTGGTGCAGTCGGGGGCTGCCAAGGACCTGAGCCTGTCGTTCTCCCACGTCAGCCACCGCGCCAACCAAGCCCAGGCGGGCGATGATATCGACCGCATCTACCTGATCATCGAATACCCACTCAAAGGCAGCTTCTGACATGAGTACATCCCCTTCAGGTGCCTGGAGCCCGTTGCGTAACACCACCTTCCGCATGCTGTGGATCGCCACCATCGCCTCCAACATCGGCACCTGGATGCACGAGGTGGGCGCCGGCTGGCTGATGACCACGCTGTCGGCCAGCCCGCTGCACGTGGCGTTGATCCAGGTAGCCGGCTCGTTGCCGATGTTCTTCCTGGCCCTGCCGGCGGGCGCAGCGGCGGACATCGTCGACAAACGCCGCTACCTGTTGCTGGTGCAGCTGTGGATGTCTTGCGTAGCGGTCGTGCTGGCGGCCCTGACCTTGCTCGGGATGATGAACGTCACCTTACTGCTGGTGCTGACCCTGGCACTGGGCATCGGCACAGCGCTGATGATGCCGGCGTGGAGCGCACTGACACCGGAACTGGTGGGCAAGGAGGACCTGGCCAACGCGGTGGCGCTTTCCAGTGTCGGCATCAACGTGTCACGGGCCATCGGCCCGGCACTGGCGGGGGTGGTGGTGAGCATGGTCGGCCCGTGGCTGACCTTTGCCCTGAATGCCATCTCGTTCGCGGGTGTGATCCTGGTGTTGTTCCTGTGGAAGCGCGAGGTGAAGGAACCACTGCTACCGGCCGAACGCTTCGTTGGCGCCATGCGCACCGGGTTGCGCTTTGCCCGCAGTGCCAAGCCTTTGCAGGCCGTGATGCTACGCGCGTTGGCGTTCTTTTTCTGCGCCAGCGCCGGCACTTCGCTGCTGCCACTGATCGTGCGTGGCGAGATGCACGGCACTGCAGCGGACTTCGGCCTGCTGCTGGCGGCCATCGGTATTGGCGCAGTGGCGGGTGCCACCTTGCTGCCGCGCCTGCGTGAGCGCATCAGCCGTGACCGGCTGGTGTTACTGGCCAGCCTGTTGTATGCCCTGTTCCTGCTGGCCCTGGCGTTGGTGCGCAATTTCTATGCGCTGCTGCCCGCGATGCTGCTCAGTGGCGCGGCGTGGATCGCGGTGCTGTCCAACCTGCAAGTGGCTGCACAGACTTCGGTGCCAGCCTGGGTACGGGCGCGGGCTTTGTCGGTATACATTCTGATTTTCTTCGGCGCCATGGCCTGTGGTGGCCTGCTGTGGGGCACGCTGGCCAGCCATGCAACGCTCACCTTCAGCCTGCTGGTGGCCGCAGGCGGCCTGGCGCTGGGTACCTTGCTGACCTGCAAGGTGGCGCTGCCGGAAACCGAGGCAGAAGAGCTGACGCCGTCGCTGCATTGGCCGGTGCCGGTGTTAAGCGATGACATGGATAAGGAAGTCGGACCGGTGATGGTCACCGTCGAGTACCACATCGCCCCCACCAAGGCCGAGGCCTTCCAGCAGGCGGCGCGGGAGCTGGAAGCGATGCGCAAGCGCAATGGCGCATTGTCGTGGGGGTTGATGCGGGACAGTGCTGATCCGGCGTTGTGGCTGGAGTTCTTCTTCGAGGAATCGTGGCTGGAGCATCTGCGACATCACCACCGGGTGACCCGTGGTGAACTGAAGATCGAGGCGCGGGTCAGGATGCTGCAGACCGATGGGGTTGAGGTGCGGATTCGGCATCTATTGGCTGGTGGGGAGCATAAGGCACACCATTGATGCTGGCCTTTGCGGCCCTTTCGCGGGTAAACCCGCTCCTACAACGGCCTGTGCCCAACACCCGGTGTGTGTCTACCGTTGTAGGAGCGGGTTTACCCGCGAAAGGGCCGGCACTGACGACACAAAAAAGGGGCCAGTCATTGGCCCCCGCTCTTAACATCAGCTCAGCTTAAAAAGCGAAGCACGAACAGCCCAGCGCCCCCCAGAAGCCCTGGAAGTCATTGACCGGAACACTCGATTTGCGCGCCTTGTCATGGCTGTGTGCATGCACTCCGCACGGCCCCGAGCACTGGTGCACCGCGGCTGCCAACGATGGCGTACCGACACGCCAGTGCCCAGGCACCTTGGTCACCGGCGACCACTCCGGCAGCACCGGCACCTGCGGTGGGCCAAACTTGTCGAACTCGCCAGCACCGTACACCACCTTGCCATCAACGATGGTCAGCACCGACTCGATGCCCTTGATCGCCTCTTCATCGACACTGAAGAAGTCCAGCGACAATGCTGCCAGGTCAGCCAGCTGGCCCACCTTGATCTGGCCTTTCTTGCCTTGCTCACTGGAGAACCAGGCGCTGCCCTGGGTGAACAGTTGCAGCGCGGTGTCACGGCTCAGGCCTTCCGGGTACAGCTCCATGCCACCGACCGTCTTGCCGCTGACCAGCCAGTACAGTGAGGTCCATGGGTTGTAGCTGGACACCCGAGTGGCATCGGTACCCGCGCCAACCGGCACGCCCATCTCGAGCATGCGTTTGATCGGCGGGGTCTGCTCGGCGGCCTTGGCGCCGTAGCGGTCGACGAAGTACTCACCCTGGAAGGCCATGCGGTCCTGGATGGCAATACCACCGCCCAGCGCACGCACGCGCTCGATGTTCTGCGGGGTGATGGTTTCGGCGTGGTCGAAGAACCAGGGCAGGCCGTTGAATGGAATGTCGCGGTTGACCTTCTCGAACACGTCGAGCATGCGCGTGATCGATTCGTTGTAGGTGGCGTGCAGGCGGAATGGCCAGCGCTGCTCGACCAGGTGGCGCACCACCGGCTCCAGTTCTTCTTCCATGGTCTGCGGCAGGTCCGGGCGCGGCTCGAGGAAGTCCTCGAAGTCGGCGGCAGAGAACACCAGCATTTCGCCCGCGCCATTGTGGCGCAAGAAGTCGGTACCGCTGTGCAGCTTGACGCTGGAGGTCCACTTCTTGAAGTCGTCCAGTTCTTCCTTGGGCTTCTGGGTGAACAGGTTGTAGGCGATGCGTACGGTCAATTGATCGTTGTCGGCCAGCTCCTGGATCACGGAGTAGTCGTCGGGGAAGTTCTGGTAGCCGCCGCCGGCGTCGATGGCGCTGGTCAGGCCCAGCCGGTTGAGTTCACGCATGAACTGGCGAGTGGAGTTGACCTGATACTCCAGCGGCAGCTTAGGCCCCTTGGCCAGCGTGGCGTAGAGGATCATCGCGTTAGGGCGGGCGATCAGCATGCCGGTGGGGTTGCCGAACTTGTCGCGCTGGATCTCGCCACCTGGCGGGTTCGGCGTTTCCTTGGTGTAGCCGACGGCCTTGAGCGCGGCGCGGTTGAGCAACGCGCGGTCGTACAGGTGCAGCAGGAACACCGGGGTGTCGGGTGCGGCCTGGTTGATTTCCTCCAGGGTGGGCATGCGCTTTTCGGCGAACTGGTATTCGTTCCAGCCACCGACCACGCGCACCCACTGCGGGGTAGGCGTGCGCGCAGCCTGGTCCTTGAGCATGCGCAGGGCATCGGCCACTGACGGTACCCCTTCCCAACGCAGCTCGAGGTTGTAGTTCAGACCGCCACGGATCAGGTGCAGGTGCGAGTCATTGAGGCCCGGGATCACCGTGCGCTGCTTGAGGTCGATGATCTGCGAGGCGGCACCCTTGTGGGCCATGGCCTCGGCGTCGCTGCCCACGGCGATGAAGCGGCCGTCCTTGATGGCGACGGCGGTCGCGGTGGGCTTTTCGCGGTCAACGGTGTGCAGTTTGCCGTTGAACAGAATCAGGTCGGCGGTCATGGAACCTCCTTGCGTGGATGCGTGAGCGGAACCGGCTTGGCCGGTAAAAGGCAATGCGGACCAGAGTGCGCCAGCGGCACCAAGCACAGTGCTGGTGGCGAGGAACTGGCGACGGGTCTTGTCGTTGCGATCCTGGGACATGGGCTTCTCCGACTAGGGGCCGGCAGGGGGACTGCGAAGCATGCCGGTTGATGCAAGGCCTGGGCTTGAATGGATGTGCGGTGGGTTGAAGAAGGTTAGCCCTGGTCAAGCTTTTTGCTGCCTGGGCCGGCCTCTTCGCGGGTAAACCCGCTCCTACAACGTCTGTAGGAGCGGGTTTACCCGCGAATGTTTCCCACAATTACCGCTGAAGGAACGCCAGCAAGTCCTCATTCAGCTGCTGCGCATGAGTCACTGCAAAACCGTGCGGCGCCCCGGCATACACCTTCAGCTCGGCGCCACGAATCAGCTCCGCCGCCTGCTTGCCAGTGGTCTCGAACGGCACAATCTGGTCGTCATCGCCATGGATCACCAACGTCGGCACATCGACCTTGGCCATGTCCGGACGGAAATCGGTCTCCGAGAAGGCCGTCACACAATCCAGGGTGCCTTTGATGGACGCCATCAGCGCAATGTTCAGGGTCTGCGTCTGCACACCCTGGGACACCTGCTGCCCATGGTTCAGGCCGTAGAACGGCGTGGCGAAATCGGCGATGAACTGCGCGCGGTCGGCACGCAGGCCGGCCCGGATGCCCTCGAACACCGACAGGTCGACACCGTCAGGGTTATCGTCACGCTTGCCGAACACTGGCGTCACCGCGCCCAGCAACACCAGCCCGGCCACCCGCTCGCTGCCGTGGCGGGCGATATAGCGGCTGACATCACCGCCCCCCATCGAGAAGCCCACCAGGGTGACGTCGCGCAGGTCGAGGTGCTCGATCAACTGGGCAATGTCATCGGCGAAGGTGTCGTAGTCGTAACCGTTCCACGGCTGGCTCGAGCGGCCGAAACCCCGGCGGTCGAAGGCGATGGCGCGGTAACCGCGGCTGGCCAGGAACTCCATCTGCGAATCCCACATGTCGGCATCCAGCGGCCAGCCGTGGCTGAACAGCACGGGCTTGCCGCTGCCCCAGTCCTTGAAATAGATCGAAGTGCCATCGCGGGTAACGAACGTGCTCATAGCGGTATCTCCTTGAAAGTGTCGAGATGAAGGCGTCGGCTCAGCCGCGCAGCCAGTTGGCGCAGCGGCGGGTTACCCAAGGCATGATGTAGAACACCACGGGCAGGATGACGAACAGGTTGACGATCAGGTTGCCGGTAATCACGCCGCCCAGCTGCGGGAAGCGCGCAAACAGCGGCGCCAGCAGTTGCGGGATGACCATGGTCATCGGGCAGATCACCAGGTAGGTCAGCAGTGCCTGCTTCCAGCGCGGCGGTTGCGCTGCCGGGGTGCCCGGCGAGCCATCAAGCACCTTGTGTTGCAGGCATACGGTGACCACTTCGCGGTTGTCATGGAGTGCGGTGTTCATCGGCGTTCCTTGGGATGAGCTTGCCCGCATCCACTGTGCTACGGCGGACGGGCGCTGGATTGAATAGGTGTGCTGCCCTGGGCGGGCACCGATTGGCGGTGCCCGCGGCAATTGCGCTTACTTGTTGGCGTTGAAGGCGTTGTAGCTGGTCATCAGGTTGCGGTAGTCCGGGATGTGGTTGGAGCACAGCGCGGCCAGGCCTTCGATGTCGTTGCGCCAGTCGCGGTGCAGCTCACAGGCCACGCCGAACCAGGTCATCAGTTGCGCACCTGCCTGGCTCATGCGGTCGTGGGCGGCGTCGCGGGTCATGGCGTTGAAGGTACCGGAGGCATCAGTGACCACGAACACGTCGAACTCTTCTTCCAGGGCCGACAGGGCCGGGAAAGCTACGCACACTTCAGTCACAACGCCGGCGATGATCAGTTGCTTCTTGCCAGTGGCCTTCACGGCCTTGACGAAGTCTTCGTTGTCCCAGGCGTTGATCTGGCCAGGGCGGGCAATGTAAGGGGCGTCCGGGAACAGGGCTTTCAGCTCTGGCACCAGTGGGCCGTTGGGGCCTTGCTCGAAGCTGGTGGTAAGAATGGTCGGCAGGTTGAAGAACTTGGCCAGGTCGGCCAGGGCCAGCACGTTGTTCTTGAACGCGTCCGGCTCGATGTCCCGCACCAGGGACAGCAGGCCCGCCTGGTGGTCAACCAGCAGTACAGCGGCGTCGTCTTTGTTCAGGCGGTTGTATTTGAAGTGGGTCATGGGGGTAGCTCCTAAGGGTTTTGATGTTCAGTAAGTTGGGTGTTTCGCGTTGATGGGAGAAGATTAAAACCACCACCTTTGGAGCGGTAGATAGTGGTTTTTGCCTTTAGCGTTCTGTTTTAGGAACGATAGATTGGCGTTGGTTTTGCTGGCCTCTTCGCGGGCACGCCCGTTCCCACAGGGATCGCACAAGATTCAAAACCAGCGCTTTACCTGTGGGAACGGGCAAGTCGCGAAGGGGCCAGCACAGGCTTGCATTGCCTGCCTGGCAAACCTGCTCTATTACTACCCACAGCCCTCCCCTCACCCCCGAGATCACCATGCTGGCGTTCATCCAGTCGTCCCCGTTGTTGCTCGGTTGCGCCTTGATCCTGCTCGACCTCGTGCTTTGGCAACTGATCCCCATTCAGCACCATGCCTGGCGCATCAGCGCGCGCCTGGTGATCTTCCTGCTGTTCAGCTCAGTGCTGATGGCCGCTGGCATGAGCCCGCTGCAACCACCGCCGTGGCCCGACGATGTCTCGCGCAACCTGATGGCCACGGTATTGGCCATCGGCTGGTGGCTGTTCGGTGCGCGCACGGTAACCGTGGTATTCGGCCTGTTGCTGGTGGCCCGTGGCAGCCATGGCGGGCGCTTGCTGCAGGATGTGCTGGGGGCGTTGATCTTCCTCGCCGCCGTGGTCGCGGCCGCAGGCTACGTGCTGCAACTGCCGGTAAAGGGCCTGCTGGCCACCTCCGGGGTAATGGCCATCGTCATCGGCCTGGCGCTGCAGAGCACACTGGCTGACGTCTTCAGCGGCATCGTGCTGAACACCACGCGGCCCTATCAGATTGGCGACTCAATCTCCATCGACGGTACCGAAGGCAAGGTCCTGGATATCGACTGGCGCGCCACGCGCCTGCTGACCGGTACCGGCAGCCTGGCGGTGATCCCCAACTCGGTAGCGGCCAAGGCGCGGCTGCTCAACCACAGTCGCCCGGCCGATGTGCACGGCGTATCGATCAGCGTGGTGGTCCCGGCCAAGGTGCGGCCCAAGCGCGTGTTCGATGCGCTGGAAAAAGCCTTGCAGGGCGTCAGTGCCATCCTTGCAACCCCGAAGCCGAAGGTGACGGTAAAGGCCTCGACTCTGGAGTCGGTGGAGTACGAGGCCAGCGGCTTCGTGGCCGATGCGGGCGCCAAGGGCGATGCACGTAACCAGCTGTTCGACCTGGCGCACCGGCACCTGGAGGCCAGCGGGGTGATGTGGAACGTCGACCTGGCCGTGCCGCCGCGCAGCCGCCAGCGCGAGGTGCTGGATGAGGTGCGAGTGTTCCGCTCGCTGAGTGACGAAGAGCGCGATGCGTTGAGCCAGCGCATGACTGCAGTCGAGTACCTGGCGGACCAGGTGATCCTGGGGGTGGGCGAGCATTCCGATCATCTGCTGGTGATTGGCAGCGGTGTGGTATCGGCCTCGGTGCGCGACGGAGACAAACTGTTGGAAGCCGGACGCATGGGGCCGGGTGAGGTGCTGGGGATCGAGGGGATCATCGACGAAGAAGATTCGCTGGCCGAATTCCGCACGCTGACCAGTTGCGTGCTGTACCGGATCGACAAGGAACAGGTGAAGAGCTGTTTGCAGCAGCGTGGCGAAGTGCAGACGGCGTTGAGCAAATTGCAGCGGTTCCGGCGGCAGAGCCGGGAGTCGTTGTTGTTGCAGAAGCCGGCTTCAATCAAGAAGGGTGGCTTCCTGAGTTGGTTGCACAAGTGAGCCTGTGCCGGCCTCTTCGCGGGTAAACCCGCTCCTACAAGTAGTGCACCGCCTGAGAGGGCTGTGGTGAACCTGTAGGAGCGGGTTTACCCGCGAAGAGGCCAGTACTTACAACACAACCCTCAGGCACTGCCCCGCGTGGTACAGCGAAAAACCGGACTCATAGAACGCTGTCCGCAGCGAAGGCGCGCTCACACCGCTCATCGGCGAAAACGGAATCGGCAGGCTGTCCGCCTCGCCCTTGAGCAGGAACTCGGCAAACGCCCGGCCAATCACGGTGCCGGTCGTGTTACCCCGCCCGTTGTACCCAGTCACCGCCACCAACCCAGGCGCCGGCTCGAACAGGCGCATCAGGTGGTCAGGGGTGAAGTCGATGCAGCCGGTCCAGTGCATTTCCCACTCGACCTTGCCCAGCTCCGGGTAATAGTGGCTCTGGATGCGATCGGCCCAGCTGCGCACGAACCAGGCTGGCTTGTTGTCGACCCGGCCCAGGCTGCCGAGCAGCAGGCGGCCCTGATCGTCGCGGCGGATGCTGCTGAGCACGGTGCGGGTGTCCCACGAACCTTGGCCATGTGGCAGTACCTTGTCGGCTGCGATGCCCTGCAGCGGTTTGGAGGCTACCTGATAGTAATAACCGCGGAAGAACTGCTTCTGCAGGTTGCTCCAGTCACCTTCGGTGTAGGCGCCGGTGGAAATCACCACCTTTTCGGCGCGCACAGCGCCACGCGCAGTCTTCACTCGCCAGCCATCACCTTCACGCTCCAGGCCTTCGACCGAAGACTGCTGGAAAATCTTGCCGCCCAGGCGCGTTACAGCAGCCGCCAGGCCCTGGGTGTAGCCCATGGGGTTGATGGTGCCAGCACGGCGATCAAGCAGCGCAGCGGAAATCTTGTCGGTACCGCAGTATTCCTGGCACTGGGCACCGGTCAGCAGCTCGACGTCGGCACCTCGGCGGCGCCATTGTTCGTGACGCGCTTCGAGGTCGGCGATACCGGTGGCGTTGTGCGCCATGTGCAGCGTGCCTTTGTGCTGGGCCTGGCAGTCGATGCCGAGGCGCTCGATCATGGCGAACACTTCAGCCGGGGCTTCGCCAAGCACCTTGTTCAGGCGGCTACCCTGCTTCTGGCCAAGGGTGGCCTCGACGTCGTCGGGGCGGATCCACGTGCCGGCGTTGACCAGGCCTACGTTGCGCCCGGAGCCACCGTGGCCGATCTTCCAGGCCTCCAGCACGATCACCGACTTGCCCTGTTCGAGCAGGTGGATGGCCGCCGACAGGCCGGTAATACCGCCGCCGATCACACAGACATCGGCCTTGTGCTCACCGGCCAGGGCCTGGGCGGCGACGGTCGGTTTGCTGACGTGTTCCCACAAGCATTGTTGACGCAGTTCGGACATGGCCGGCTCCAGCAATTTGTTCTTGTTGGGGCCGCAGGGCGGCCCTTTCGCGGGTAAACCCGCTCCTACAGGGGTCGGTGTCGCTTGGACGAACCCTGTAGGAGCGGGTCTACCCGCGAACCGGGGGCCAGGCCCCCGGCCATGCAGCATCAATACATCAGTCGAACACGATACCCTGCGCCAGCGGCAGCTCGCGCGAGTAGTTCACGGTGTTGGTCTGGCGACGCATGTAGCCTTTCCAGGCATCCGAGCCCGACTCACGGCCACCGCCGGTTTCCTTCTCGCCACCAAACGCACCACCAATCTCGGCGCCGCTGGTACCGATGTTGACGTTGGCGATGCCGCAGTCGCTGCCCGAGGCGCTCTGGAAGCGCTCGGCTTCACGGATGTCGGTGGTGAAAATGCACGACGACAGACCTTGTGGCACTTCGTTGTTCAGGCGCAGGGCCTCCTCGAAGTCGTCGTAGGCCAGCACGTACAGGATCGGTGCGAAGGTTTCGTGGCGCACCACGTCACTTTGCGCCGGCATTTCAGCAATGGCTGGCGAAACGTAGTAGGCGTTCGGGTACTGGTCGGCCAGCTGACGCTCGCCACCGAATACCTGGCCACCTTCGTCGCGGGCCTTGGCCAGTGCGCCCTGCATGGCGTCGAACGACTGCTTGTCGATCAGCGGGCCGACCAGGTTGTCTTTACGTGGGTCGCCGATGCGCACTTTGCCGTAGGCGGCTTTGACGCGGGCAACCACTTCGTCCTTGATCGAACGGTGCACGATCAGGCGGCGCAGGGTGGTGCAACGCTGGCCGGCAGTGCCGACAGCCGAGAACAGGATGCCGCGCACGGCCAGGTCCAGGTCGGCGCTCGGGGCCAGGATCATGGCGTTGTTGCCGCCCAGTTCCAGGATGCTGCGGCCGAAGCGGGCAGCAACGCGTGGGCCGACTTCGCGACCCATGCGGGTACTGCCGGTGGCGCTGACCAGCGGTACGCGCGGGTCGTCGACCATGGCTTCGCCAGCTTCACGGCCGCCGATCACCAGTTGTGCCAAGCCAGCCGGAGCATCGCCGAAGGCTTTCAGGGCTTTTTCGAACAGCGCCTGGCAGGCCAGGGCGGTCAGCGGAGTCTTCTCGGACGGTTTCCATACCACCGAGTTGCCGGCCACCAGGGCCAGGGCGGTGTTCCAGGCCCACACGGCAACCGGGAAGTTGAAGGCGCTGATCACGCCGACCACACCCAGCGGGTGCCAGGTTTCACGCATGTGGTGGCCCGGGCGCTCGGAAGCGATGGTCAGGCCGTACAGCTGGCGCGACAGGCCAACGGCGAAGTCGCAGATGTCGATCATTTCCTGCACTTCACCCAGGCCTTCCTGGGTGATCTTGCCGGCTTCGATCGAGACCAGCTCGCCGAGGTCGGCCTTGTGCTCACGCAGCACTTCGCCGAACAGGCGCACCAGTTCGCCACGGCGCGGAGCCGGCACACTGCGCCAGGCTTCGAAGGCGCTCTGGGCCTGATCGATGCGGGCGATGGTCTCGGCCTTGCCGAGCAGTTTCACCGAGGCGATCTGGCTGCCGTCGATCGGCGTGTGAACAGGGTAGTCGCCCTGGGTGTAAGCCTCGGCGGCAACGCCAAGGCGCTCGAGCAATCCAGCAACCATTTGTGCATCTCCTACATCGGTGATGGGGTGGAAAAATGATGTGGATCAGTATTAATCCGATCACATAGGTACAACAAACGACCTTTATTCCGCATATCATTCCGTCAGGTAATGATTTGAGCCGCAGAGACCGCTATGTCAAAACGCCTGGTACCCTCCATGACCGCCCTGCAGTGCTTTGAAGCTGCAGCCCGCCATCTGAGTTTTACCCGTGCCGCCGAAGAACTGCACCTGACCCAGAGCGCGGTCAGCAAGCAGGTGGCGCAGCTGGAAGACATGCTGCGCCACCACCTGTTCCTGCGCATCCGCCGGCGCTTGCAGCTGACCCCGGCCGGCAGCCTGTACCTGGCCGAGGTCAACAAAATCCTGACCCAGGTGGATATGTCCAGCCGCTATGTGCTCACCTACGGCGAGCAGACCGAGATATTGAAGGTAGCCACTCAACCGAGTTTTGGCGTGCGCTGGTTGATCCCGCACCTCAAGGGGTTTGGCAAACGGCACGGCAATATCCACCTGGACATTCGCAACGAGATGGAGCCGTTCGCCCTGCTGCAAGGCTCGGCTGACGTGGTGTTCTTCTATGGCCAGGGCACCTGGCCGGGGGCCACTTGCGTGGAGTTGTTTCGCGAGGAGGTGGTGCCGGTGTGTGCGCCAGAGCTGCTGGCCGGGCGCAAGCTGGCCGGTGCCGAGGAGCTGGCCGAGCTGGTGCTGCTGCAAAGCACCTCGCGCCCGGAGGCCTGGCATGAGTGGTTCCTGGAGCAGGACCTGCAGAGCGTCAGCGCTTACCACGGGCCGCGCTTCGATACGTTCTATATGGCGTTGAGTGCAGCACAGGCCGGGTGCGGGGTAGCGCTGGTGCCGCGCTACCTGGCGGCGAAGGAACTGGCCGACGGTAGCCTGGTGGTGCCGTGGAACCATGCAATGCGCAGTGCCGGAGCGCATTACCTGGCGTATGCCGAGCATGCGGCAGAGGTGCCAAAGGTGCGGGCGCTGGTGGAATGGATTGGCGAGCAGTTGCAGGTTTGACGGCCTCTTCGCGGCTAAAGCCGCTCCTACGGGGACCGCGTAGGCGCGGCTTTAGCCGGGAAAGGGCCGTCGAGGTCGATCAAAAAAGGAATGACACACTCACTTTTTTTCGCTTGTGAGCAAAGTGCATTCCCAGCTTTCATGTAAGCGTCCGAACCCAACCAGGAAGCTAGCGATGCCCGCCAACGATTTCGTCAGCCCAGACAGCATCCGCGCGCAGTTCTCTGCCGCCATGTCGCTCATGTACAAACAGGAAGTGCCGCTGTACGGCACGCTGCTGGAGCTGGTGAGCGAAATCAACCAGCAGGTGATGGCCCAGCAACCCGAAGTGGCAGAGGCCCTGCGCTGGACCGGCGAAATCGAGCGCCTGGACCAGGAACGTCACGGCGCCATCCGCGTCGGCACCGCCGAAGAACTGGCCACCATCGCCCGCCTGTTCGCCGTCATGGGCATGCAACCGGTCGGCTATTATGACCTCAGCTCCGCTGGCGTACCGGTGCATTCCACTGCCTTTCGCGCGGTGCACGAGCAATCGCTGCATGTCAGCCCGTTCCGTGTGTTCACCTCGCTGCTGCGCCTGGAGCTGATCGACAACCCGCAGTTGCGCGAGCTGGCACAGAGCATCCTGGCCAAGCGCCAGATCTTCACCTCCCGCGCCCTCGAACTGATCGCCCAGTGTGAGCGCGAGGGTGGCCTTGACGCCGCGGATGCAGAGACGTTCGTGCAGGAAGCGCTGCACACCTTCCGCTGGCACCAGGACGCTACCGTCACGGCCGAGCAATACCAGCAGCTGCACGACCAACACCGCCTGATCGCCGATGTGGTGGCCTTCAAGGGCCCGCACATCAACCACCTGACCCCGCGTACCCTGGATATCGATGCAATCCAGCTCGGCATGCCTGCCAAGGGCATCCCGCCGAAGGCCGTGGTTGAAGGCCCGCCCACCCGCCGCCACCCGATCCTGCTGCGCCAGACCAGCTTCAAGGCCCTGCAGGAAACGGTCGCCTTCCGCGACCAACAAGGCCGCGAAGGCAGCCACACCGCGCGCTTTGGCGAAATCGAGCAACGCGGCGCGGCGCTGACGCCGAAAGGTCGCCAGCTTTACGACAAGTTGCTCGACGCTACCCGCGCTGCGCTGGGTGGCGCTCCGGCCGAAGCCAATGCCGAGCGTTACATGGCGCTGCTACAGGCAAACTTTGCCGAGTTCCCGGATGACCTGGCGCAAATGCGCGAACAGGGCCTCGCATATTTCCGCTACTTCGCCACCGAGAAAGGCCTGGCCGCACGCGACCAGGAAGGCCGCCCGACCACCCTGCAAGGCTTGATCGACGCGGGCCACGTGCACTTCGAGGCGCTGGTGTACGAGGACTTCCTGCCGGTGAGTGCGGCGGGGATCTTCCAATCCAACCTGGGCGACGATGCGCAGGCCGAATACGGCAGCAACGCCAACCGCGAAGCGTTCGAAGCGGCGCTGGGGTTGCAGGTACAGGATGAGCTGGCGCTGTATGCGCAAAGCGAGCGCCGGTCGCTGCAGGCCTGTGCACAGGCGTTGAACCTGGGTTCGATGTAAATCTGTACCGGCCTCTTCGCGGGCTCGCCCGCTCCCACAGGTACAGGGCATACGACCTGTGGGAGCGGGCGAGCCCGCGAAGAGGCCGGTGCAGGTGATCAAAGACGCGGCAGGATTTCCACATCCGGCAAATCCATTGCCGCCACCTCGCCTTCCAGGAACGCACTCAACCGCCGCAACCGCTCGCCGCCTCGCCGGGTGCGCGGCCACACCAGGTAGTAATCCATGCCGCTGGGCACCGCCGTCGGCCATGGCAGGCTCAAGCGCTTCTGCGCCACATCTTCGGCCACCATCAGCAGGTCGCCCATGGATATCCCGTAGCCACGCGCCGCGGCAATCATGCCCAGCTCCAGGGTATCGAACACCTGGCCGCCCTTGAGCGACACCTGGTCGCCAAGCCCCATCCGCTCCAGCCATTCCCGCCAGTCACGCTTGTCCACCGTGGGGTGCAGCAGTTCGACAGAGGCCAGCCTGCAAACATCCCAGGGCTCCTCGTCGAGCAGGTCCGGCGCGCCGACCGGGATCAGTAGCTCAGGGAACAGCTTGCGCACCTCCCACTCCGGCGGGAATACCCCGTCGCTGAGCAACACCGCGCAATCGAATGGCTCCTGGTTGAAATCCACATGGTCGACATCCATCCAGGCGCTGGTCAGCTGCACTTCATTGCCCGGCTGCAGATGCCGAAAGCGGCTAAGGCACGCCAGCAACCAGCGCATGGTCAGGGTCGAGGGGGCTTTCATGCGCAGTATGTCGTCTTCACCACACAAGGTTTCACAGGCCCGCTCAAACGCCGCGAAGCCCTCGCGCACGCCCGGCAGCAGTACCCGCCCCGCTTCGGTAAGTTGCAGGCTGCGGCCACTGCGCACGAACAGGCGGCAGGCAAAATGCTCCTCCAGCGTACGGATATGCCGGCTGATGGCGCTTTGGGTGATAGAAAGCTCTTCGCCCGCACGGGTGAAGGAGCTTAGCCGCGCGGCAGCTTCGAATGCGCGCAGGGCATACAGCGGTGGTAGCTGGCGTGGCATGAGGCACCTGCAATATGGGCGTGTGAGGCAAATCACCGAGAAGCCTATATACATGAGTTCAACTCATGCCAACTATCGCTTTTATCCTTTTGTGCAAAGTTGACCGAAGCCTCAGAATCGCCCTTCGTTGATCACCCCAGAATGAAGGACTGCCCCCATGCACGTCGCGCCCACCACAGAACTCAAGGCTTTGCTGCGCCTGGCCGGGCCGCTGATTGCCTCGCAGTTGGCGCACATGCTGATGGTGCTGACCGACACCCTGATGATGGCCCGCATCAGCCCTCAGGCTTTGGCGGGTGGTGGCCTGGGGGCAGCCAGCTATTCGTTCGTATCGATCTTCTGCCTGGGCGTGATCGCCGCCGTCGGCACGCTGGTGGCCATTCGCAAGGGTGCCAACGACATCGAAGGCGCCACCCGACTGGCGCAGAACGGCCTGTGGCTGGCCTGGGCCTTGGCGCTGTTCGCCGCGCTGGTGTTGTGGAATCTTGAACCTGTGCTGCTGCTTTTCGGGCAGAAGCCCGAGAACGTGGCCTCGGCCGCCGAATTTCTCACCCTGCTGCCACTGGCCCTGCCCGGTTATCTGACCTTCATGGCCTTGCGTGGCTTCACCAGCGCGCTGGGTCGCTCGACCCCGGTGATGGTCATCAGTTTGTTCGGCACGGTGCTCAACTACCTGTTCAACGTGGCACTGATCGAAGGCATGTTCGGCTTGCCCAAGCTGGGCCTGATGGGTATCGGTCTGGTCACCGCAGTGGTGTCGATGGGCATGGCCACTGCCTTGGCGTTGTATATCCGCTGGCATCCGGCCTATACCGCCTACCCGCTGCGCAAGGGCCTGTCACGCCCATCACTGGCGGCCCTGCGCGAGCTGTGGCGGCTGGGCCTGCCGATTGGCGGTACCTACATGGTGGAAGTGGGCCTGTTCGCCTTCGCCGCGCTGTGCATGGGCGTGCTGGGCAGCACCGAACTGGCGGCGCACCAGATTGCCCTGCAGATCGTGTCCACGGCATTCATGGTGCCGACTGGCTTGTCCTATGCGGTGACCATGCGCGTCGGCCTGTACTACGGCGCTGGCAACCTGCTGGCGGCGCGCAGCGCCGGGCGGGTGGGCATCGGGTTTGGGGCCATGATCATGTTTGCCTTCGCCACGCTGTTCCTGCTGCTGCCCGAAGCACTGGTAGGCCTGTTCATCGACCGTAATGACCCGGCCTTTGCCGCGATCTTCCAGGTGGCCGTGCAGTTGTTGATGGTGGCGGCGTGGTTCGAACTGTTCGACGGCATGCAGACGATTGCCATGGGCTCGATCCGTGGGTTGAAAGATGCCAAGACCACCTTCCTGATCGGGCTGGTGTGCTATTGGCTGGTGGGGGCGCCGAGTGCCTGGCTGTTCACCTTTACGCTGGGCGGTGGTGCAGTAGGGATCTGGTGGGGGCTGGCGCTGGGGCTGGCATGTGCGGCGGTGGCGCTGACCTTTGGTTTTGAGTGGCGGATGAAGCGGTTGTTGGGGAAGGCTTGGGCTACCGGGAAGGCGACGGCTTCGGCCTGACGTGGGGGCCTATTCGCGGGTAAACCCGCTCCTACAGGACGGCCTCCAACTGGCGTCCGGGCGCCTGCAGCAAATACGCCATCAATTCCCCTATCGGTAGCGGTTTGCTGACCAGGAAGCCTTGCACCTGGTCGCAGCCAAACCCGCGCAACAACCCCAGCTGCTCTTCACTCTCCACACCCTCGGCCACCACCTCGAGGTTGAGGTTGTGCGCCAGGTTGATCATGGCGTGTACCAGCTTGCGGTTCTCTTCGCGCATTTCCATTCCCGCAACAAAGCTGCGGTCCACCTTGAGCAAGGTGATCGGCAGGCTGTTGAGGTGCACGAACGAAGAAAACCCGGTGCCGAAATCATCGAGCGAGAAGCGCACGCCCAGGCGGCCCAGCGCGTCCATGGTCTGGCGCACCACCTCGTTGCGGCGCATCACCGCTGTCTCGGTCAGCTCGAACTCAAGCCAGCGGGCATCCACACCGTGCTCAAGGATCAGGCGACTCAACGTGGCCAGTAGCTGGCTGTCCTGGAACTGACGGAAACTCAGGTTGACCGCCATGTGCAGCGGTTCCAGGCCACGCTCGCACAATGCCTGCATGTCGCGCAGGGCACGGGAAATAACCCAATAACCCAAGGGCACGATCAGGCCGCTCTGCTCGGCCAGTGGCACGAACTCACTGGGTGGCAGCAGCCCACGCTCGGCATGGCGCCAGCGCACCAGCGCCTCCAGGCCAACAATGCGCCCGTCAGCCAGGTTCAGGCGGGGCTGATAGTGAAGCTCCAGTTCGTCGCGGCGCAGGGCGCGGCGCAACTCGCTTTCCAGGTCGGCAAGGCTGCGGGCGTTGCGGTTGATGCGTTCGTTGAACACATGGAAGGTGCAGCCCTGGCTGCCCTTGGCCTGACGCATGGCGATGTGCGCGTGCCACATCAACGGATCGGCGCCGCTCTGCGCGCGAGCATGTGCAAGGCCCAGGCTGCAGCCCAGCAGCAGGCTCTCGCCGTCGATCCAGTAGGGCTCGGCCAAGGCCTCGACGATGCGCTCGGCAATCCATTCGGCGCGATTGGCATCGCGACGGGTGTCGATCAGCAGGGCGAACTCGTCGCTACCCAGACGTGCCAGCTGGTCACCCGCCTCCAGCTGATGCTTCAGCCGTGCCACCACCTGCAGGATCAACCGGTCACCGCTCTGGTGGCCCAGGGCGTCGTTGACGTGGCGGAAGTTGTCCAGGTCCAGGTGGCCAAGCGCGACACCACGGCCTTCGTTTTCGGCCAGGCGTGCATTGAGCAAAGCCTGGAAGCCCTGGCGGTTGGCGATGCCGGTCAGCGGGTCCTGCTCGGCAAGGCGCTGCAAGGTGGCGACCAGCACCCCTCGCTCTCGCACATGGCGCAGTGAGCGGCGCAGGGTATCGGCGTTGAGCTGGTCGCGCACCAGCCAGTCACTGACAGCGCTGGGCGCTGCCTCAGGCTCGTGTTCAAGCAGCAGAATAGTCGGCAGCTCGCAACGCCCGGGGGCGGGCTGCAAGGCGGGTGTTGCCAGCACGACGGCCTGGCGATCATGGCTGAACAGGCTGTCGACCGCCTCCCAGTTTGGCGCAGTCAATAGCACGGCGCTGCCACCGAGTGCAGGCATGCACGCGTGCAACGAGGCAGCCCATTCCGGCTCATCGGCCAACAGCAGCAAACGCAGAGGTTCGACAGGCGTGGACAAGCGGGCTCCTTAGGGCTTGACGGTGCAACGAGATCTGGCGGGCATGCTACTGCATTCAATGAAAATGATTTTCAATTTTATGCATGTTTTTTCGATCGTAGCATTCCGACGTATTTTGTCGTGCATCCTGCGCGAAACGAATCAAACCGGCAAATATGATTTTTTCAGCTACTAGCATTAGTGACACTAATAATTAGATGGACAAAAGTCTGACTCAGACGTCAGACGGTCGCGCCACAACGGCCCCATGCCTGTTAGAATGCGCGGCTATTTTCTGGCGACCCCCGGTTTCTAGCATGTCCCGACTCAATCCCCGGCAGCAGGAAGCCCGTGACTATGTCGGCGGCCCTCTTTTGGTGCTCGCCGGTGCAGGTTCGGGCAAGACCAGCGTGATCACGCGCAAGATTGCCCACCTCATCCAGAACTGCGGCATCCGCGCCCAGTACATCGTGGCGATGACCTTCACCAACAAGGCCGCGCGCGAGATGAAGGAGCGGGTCGCCACCTTGCTGCGCCCGGGGGAAGGCCGTGGCCTGACCGTGTGTACGTTCCACAACCTGGGCCTGAACATCATCCGCAAGGAACACGAGCGCCTGGGCTACAAGCCGGGTTTCTCGATCTTCGACGAGTCCGACATCAAGGCGTTGCTGTCGGACATCATGCAGAAGGAATACTCCGGCGACGACGGCATCGACGAGATCAAGAACATGATCGGTGCCTGGAAGAACGACCTGGTCCTGCCGCCAGAAGCCCTGGAAAAGGCGCGCAACCCACGCGAGCAGACCGCAGCCATCGTCTACACCCACTATCAGCGTACGCTCAAGGCGTTCAACGCAGTGGACTTCGATGACCTGATCCTGCTGCCAGTCAAACTGTTCCAGGAGCACCCCGAGGTGCTGGAACGCTGGCAAAACCGTGTGCGCTACCTGCTGGTAGACGAATATCAGGACACCAACGCCAGCCAATACCTGCTGGTGAAGATGCTGATCGGCATGCGCAACCAGTTCACCGTGGTGGGCGACGACGACCAGTCGATCTACGCCTGGCGCGGCGCACGCCCTGAGAACCTGATGCTGCTCAAGGAGGACTACCCCTCCCTGAAGATCGTCATGCTCGAGCAGAACTACCGCTCCACCAGCCGCATCCTGCGCTGCGCCAACGTGTTGATCGCCAACAATCCGCATGCGTTCGAAAAGCAGCTGTGGAGCGAAATGGGCGTGGGCGACGAGATCCGCGTGATCCGCTGCAAGAACGAGGAAGCCGAGGCCGAACGCGTGGCCATGGAAATCCTCACCTTGCACCTGCGCACCAACCGCCCGTACAGCGACTTTGCCATCCTTTACCGCGGCAACTACCAGGCCAAGCTGATCGAACTGAAGTTGCAGCACCACCAGGTGCCGTATCGCCTGTCGGGCGGTAACAGCTTCTTCGGCCGCCAGGAGGTCAAGGACCTGATGGCCTACCTGCGCCTGCTGGTGAACCCGGACGATGACAACGCCTACCTGCGGGTAATCAACGTGCCGCGCCGCGAGATCGGCTCCACCACCCTGGAAAAGCTCGGCAACTACGCCACCGAGCGCGGCATTTCGATGTACGCCGCCAGCGAAGAGCTGGGCCTGGGCGAGCACCTGGACGCGCGCTACACCGAGCGCTTGCAGCGTTTCAAGCACTGGCTGGACGGGGTGCGCCACAAGGTTGCCCTGGAAGACCCGATTGCCGCACTGCACGAGATGATCCGCGACATCGACTACGAGAACTGGATCCGCCAGCAGACCGCCAGCGACAAAGCTGCCGAGTTCCGCATCAGCAACGTCTGGTTCCTGGTCGAAGCGCTGAAGAACACCCTCGAGAAGGACGAAGAGGGTGACATGACCATCGAGGACGCCATCGGCAAGCTGGTGCTGCGCGACATGCTCGAGCGCCAGCAGGAAGAGGAAGAGAACGCCGAGGGCGTGCAGATGATGACCCTGCATGCCTCCAAGGGCCTGGAATTCCCCTACGTGTTCATCATGGGCATGGAAGAGGAAATCCTCCCGCACCGCTCCAGCATCGAGGCCGACACCATCGAAGAGGAACGCCGCCTGGCCTACGTGGGCATCACCCGCGCGCGCCAGACCCTGGCCTTCACCTTCGCCGCCAAGCGCAAGCAGTACGGTGAAATCATCGACTGCACGCCCAGCCGGTTCCTCGACGAACTGCCACCGGACGACCTGGCCTGGGAGGGCCTGGACGATGCGCCGGTCGAGGTGAAGGCCGCTCGCGGCAACAACGCCCTGGCCGATATCCGGGCAATGCTCAAACGCTGATCAACCATTACTCTTTAACTTTGCCGCCTCCAGCGGCAACCTTTGTTACATCGAGGAAATCACAGTGGAAGCACTGCATCAGAAGATTCGCGAAGAAGGCATCGTGCTTTCCGATCAGGTTCTCAAAGTCGACGCGTTTCTCAACCACCAGATCGATCCGGCGCTGATGCAGCTGATCGGTGACGAGTTTGCCCGCCTGTTCGCCGATGCCGGCGTGACCAAGATCGTCACCATCGAAGCCTCGGGCATTGCCCCAGCGGTGATGACCGGCCTGAAACTGGGTGTGCCGGTCATCTTCGCTCGCAAGCACCAGTCGCTGACCCTGACCGAAAACCTGCTGACCGCCTCGGTGTATTCCTTCACCAAACAGACCGAGAACACCGTGGCCATTTCGCCGCGTCACCTCAACAGCAGCGACCGCGTGCTGGTGATCGATGACTTCCTGGCCAACGGCAAAGCCTCCCAAGCGCTGATCTCGATCATCAAGCAGGCAGGTGCCACCGTGGCGGGCCTGGGTATCGTGATCGAGAAGTCGTTCCAGGGCGGCCGTGCCGAACTGGACAGCCAGGGTTACCGCGTTGAATCGCTGGCCCGGGTGAAGTCGCTGGAAGGTGGTGTGGTCAGCTTCATCGAATAAACGCGACACCTGCTTCGCGGGCACGCCCGCTCCCACAGGTGCAGCACAGGTCTCGAACGCTGTGCCGTACCTGTGGGAGCGGGCGTGCCCGCGAATGGCCGCAACCCTTTTATCTGGTTGCCGCCAGCCCCGCCAACAACAAGCGCTGGTAAAGTTCTTCTTTAAGCCCCTGCGGCTGCCCCAACTGCATCCGCTCCAGGTGGCTTTCATACCCCTCCGGCCCCGGTGCATCCAACGCTGCCTTGCCCAGCTCCAGCACCTCGCTCAGCTTGAACTTGCTCTTCAACCAGTTCAGCGCCCGCAACAGATCCCGCTCCTCGGCCGTAAAGTCCGTGCCCATCGGATACTCCGGGAACAGCCGCGCATGCTGTGCCCTGATGGCCTCCAGGCGTTGCGGGGTATTGTCGGTAAAGCGCGCCTCCAGCTGAAAGTCGTCGGCAAGCTTGCCAGCGTCTTTGGCCTGCTTGATCAGGCCCGGCTGAAACCGCGAATCGCTCACCGCCAACAACCGCGCAATCACTTCGCTGTCAGTCTGCCCACGCAAGTCCGCAATGCCGTACTCGGTCACCACGATATCGCGCAGGTGCCGGGGAATGGTGCAGTGGCCATAGGTCCAGAACAGGTTCGAGGTCACCTCCCCGCCTGCCTCGCGCCAGCTGCGCAAGAGCAGGATCGAACGCCCGCCCTCCAGCGCATGGCCCTGGGCAACGAAGTTGTACTGCCCGCCCACGCCACTGAGCACGCGGCCGTCTTCCAGCTGGTCGGCCACCCCGGCGCCGAGCAGGGTCATGCCAAACGCGGTGTTGATGAAGCGCGCATCACGACGTTGTCGGCGCTTGAGTGCCTCCTGCCCATAGAGCTCGTTGATGAAGCTGATACGGGTCATGACAAACTGCGCGCGCTGCTCCAGCGGCATCTCGCGCAAGCGCTGGTAGAACGCTTGCGGGCCGAGGAAAAAGCCGCCATGCAGTATTGCGCCTTGCTCGTCCGCCGGGCGTCGTAGCAGTCCTGCTTCGGCCAGCACCAGCAAGCCGTTGACGAACATCTCGCTGCAGCCGTACAAGCCGTGGGTAAGGGTGTCCAGGCCCCCTTCTCGCTCGATCAACGCCTGCCACGGTCCGACATCCAGCGCCTTGAGCACCGCACGGTAACCGGCGTTGTCGCCCTGACGTGCCAGCAATGCCGCGGCAACCGCATCGCCCATGGCACCAATGCCGATCTGCAGGGTGCCGCCGTCACGCACCAGGCTGCTGGCGTGCAGGCCGATGCAGTGGTCCTGAATGCCAACCGGCATGTTTGGTGTGGAAAACAGCCGACGTTGCTCGACTTCATCGAGCAGCAGGTCGAAGGCATCGATGGGCAGCTCGGCATCGCCTGGCATGTAGGGCAGTTCGGCATGCACCTGGCCCAGCATGAGGATGGTTTCGCCTGCAGCGCGGCGCTTGGCGATCATCGGCAGCAGGTCGAGGGTGATGTCTGGGTTGCAGGCCAGGCTCAGGTGCACGGGCTTTTCGGGGGTGGCGGCCACCAACTGGGCTATCAGGTTCAGGCCCTTGGCGTTGATATCACGTGCGGCGTGGCTGTAGTTGCTGCTGACGTAGTCCTGCTGGGCCGATTCGCTGTGCAGCAGGCTGCCGGGCTGCATGAAGAACTGTTCGACCCGAATATTGGGTGGCAACGTGTCGTTGCGCAGGTCTGCGAGGTAACTGAGCTCTTCGTAGTCAGCAAAGACACGCTCGACGAAGGGTTCGAGAAAGCGCCGCTGCAGGCCATCGCCCAGTGGCGGGCGGCCGAGGGAAAGTGCGGTATAGATGGTCAGGCGCCGTTCGGGCAGCTCGCGTACGCGGGCGTAAAGCGCGTTGACGAAGGCGTTGGGTTTGCCCAGGCCCAAAGGCAGGCCCATGTGGATATGGGTTGGCAGCCGGGACAAAACCTGCTCGACAGCCTGGTCGATGGCGCAGAGGTGCATCAGAGCCTCCTGAAACATCCGTGGGTTCAGGGGTTGGACATGAGCTCAAGCGGGTTGGTTGCCTAGGGCAAACTCTGGTCACCACCTTACTTTAAGCGTCTTACTAATTAAAAATGGAAATACCACTTCTTCGCTCACATGAACCTTGTGATACGCGCTCTTATCGATCGCTATCGCATTTTTATGAACATACCAATAGTCCTTACCGCGAACCCAGGACTCAGACTCATGCACGTAAAACCCTACTAAAGATCCGTCCTGACCTGTGAAGTTGCTGGCCCCATAAATATTCGTTGTTCCATAAACGTGCGCGCCGTAAGATCCATCCTTTGTATAGCCAGAATCGAGCCCGCTCAACAGTGATTGAACATGCTCTTTCTGAGTACCATGCACCATTCTCAATACATAGCCATCCGGCACACTTTTCGGCGATTTGACCACCTTGATCTTTGTATCGGAAGTTATATCACTGTATGTCTTGGTAATCACTTCGGTTTCAAAAATAATCGCCCGGTGCAACTTACCATACGTCGTAGGCTTTTTCTTTGGAAAAAAATACCTGAACAATCGCGAGACAAATTTGAAGAAAGAGAAATAACCGCTCGGGTCTTCCCGGTTAACCGGGTCTCCTAGGCAGTAGGCATAAGAGTTCAGACCACCCGCTGCGAACGGGCTCATGCTGTCCGGGCTAATAAAGCGCATCAATGATGGGTTAAATGCTCGACGACCGTTACCCAGTAGATAACAGCCGGTAGCAGGGTCCTGTCGGCCACCATTAAAACCGAGCATGCTCTGGGACGTCGAGAGATAGCCATAAGGCGAATAGGCCAGAGGCCGAAGGGCGCTGCCGGGGATCAGCTTTTGCGGCTGTGTTCGACCGGCTGCATGTTGCTCGGGACAGTTATCGCCCAGATCCATTGTTAGCCACCACTTCAATCAGAAGCGTCAGTGTTCTTCAGAACCCTGAAAAATAGAACTGGTAAAAATGCTAGTTCTCATGGAATCAGGCTCAGCCCGATTGGGGCTTCTGGAGACATCCATGGACATGGCTCTAGCGGGTTGGTTGCCTGTGCTGGACCTTTCTCGGGCACCACAAAAACAAAGCCCGCCATCAACGGCGGGCCTCATGCAATTCAGCTGTAAATCACAACCCGGACATTTTCTTGATCGCCCCTTTCAGGTCTTCATCCGAGCAGTCTGCACAGGTGCCCTTTGGCGGCATGGCGTTGATACCAGTAATGGCCTTGGCCAGGATGCCATCCAGACCGCCCTGGTGGTCGGCGCGTTCTTTCCACGCGGCGGTGTCACCAATTTTAGGCGCGCCGAGCAAGCCGCTGCCATGGCAGGCATTGCAGTGCTTGGCGATGATTTCATCCGGCGTCTTGGCTCCCCCGCCACCCGCTGCAGCGGCCACTTCCATGCCTTTGCACTCCTGGCCCTGGACGCACACCTGGCCAACCGGCTCCAGGCGTTTGGCAATGTCGTCATTGGTCGCAGCGGTTGCGCTCATTGCCCAGAGGGCGAATACGGCTGCTGGTACGGCCAGCATCTTCTTGATTTGATTCACGCGAACACCCTCATGGTGGCTAATCACGCTCGCGGCCACGGATCGGCGAGCGTTGAAAAGTATAGCGGGAACCCAGAGGCCGTGAAACGACCCCACACAGGAAAGGGGTATTGCCGAATCAATGCACTGCGCTGGATCAAAAGTTTGAAGGCGTCGCCGCACTGATCAGCCGCGCCGGCTGGTCGAATGGGTTGCGGAAGCGGTGCGGGCGGGTGCTTTCGAAGTAGTAGCTGTCGCCTTCTTCGAGAACGAAAATCTCGTTGCCGACCACCAGCTCCAGGCGGCCTTCAAGCAGGATACCGGTCTCCTCGCCGTCGTGGGTGAGCATCTCGGCACCGGTGTCCGCACCTGGCGGGTACACCTCGGTCAGAAAAGCGATGGCACGGTTGGGGTGCGACTTGCCCACCAGCTTCATGGTCACAGCACCGTCTGAGATATCGATCAGCTCATGGGCCTTGTAGACGATCTGAGTGGGGCTTTGGGGCTCCAGCTCGACCGAAAAGAATTCGACCATGGACATGGGAATGCCGCTAAGCACTTTGCGCAGCGAGCTGATAGAGGGGCTTACGCTGTTCTTCTCGATCATCGAGATGGTGCTGTTGGTCACGCCAGCACGCTTGGCGAGTTCGCGCTGCGACAGGCCCTTGAGCTTGCGGATGGCTTGCAGTCGTTCGCCGACGTCCAAAGCTGGAGCCTCCTGAAACGGTGAAAGGGGGGTGGATGTGAACGATATCATGGCAATGCCGTTCAGTATTTACAACACACCGCCCCCAACCTGTCCGCTTCAGCGTCTCATTCGCCGATGTAGTCCCGTGGTACCCGCTTCAGGTTACAGAAGATCTGATAGGGAATAGTGCCCGCATGCGCGGCCACTTCACTGGCCAGCACCTGCTTGCCCCAGAATTCGACCGGGCTGCCGACAGTGGCTTGCGGTACGTCGGTGAGGTCGATGCTGAGCATGTCCATCGACACCCGGCCGATCAGCTGGGTGCGCTTGCCAGCGACCAGCACCGGGGTGCCGTTAGGCGCCTGGCGCGGGTAGCCATCGGCATAGCCCATGGCGACCACACCCACGCGGGTCGGCCGAGGGCTGACGAACTTGGCACCATAGCCAACCGGCTCGCCGGCAGGCAGCTCGCGCACGCTGATCACCCGCGATTGCAGGGTCATCACCGGTTGCAGGCGTGCGGCCTCGGCCTGCGCCACTTCGAACGGCGTGGCGCCGTACAGCATCAGGCCTGGGCGCACCCAGTCGCTGGGCGCTTGCGGCCAGCCCAGCACGCCGGGCGAGTTACGCAGGCTGCATTCGGCGGCCAGGCCCTGTCGGGCAGCTTCGAACACGGCGATTTGCTGGGAGGTAGCGTCAGCGTCCAGTTCGTCGGCGCGAGCGAAGTGGGTCATCAACACGATGCGCGAAACCTTGCCGCTGGCCAGCAGTCGCTGGTAGGCATCGTGGTAGTCCTTGGGGTGCAGGCCAACGCGGTGCATGCCACTGTCCAGCTTCAGCCAGACGTTGAGCGGTTTGTGCAGCGGGGTTTTCTCGATGGCTTCCAGTTGCCACAGCGAGTGCACCACGCACCACAGGTCGTGCTCGGCGATCAGCGCCAGTTCGCTGGCTTCAAAAAAACCTTCCAGCAGCAGTACCGGGGCTTTGATACCGGCGGCGCGCAGTTCCAGCGCCTCTTCGATGCAGGCCACGGCAAAGCCGTCGGCTTCGGCCTCGAGGGCCAGGGCGCAGCGCACGGCGCCGTGGCCGTAGGCATCGGCCTTGATCACGGCGAGGGCTTTGACACCCGTCAGTTCACGGGCCAGACGGTAGTTGTGGCGCAGGGCCTGGAGGTCGATCAGGGCGCGGGCGGGACGCATAGCGGCTGCCTTATGGTGGTTCGGGTTGAAATCGGTGGTGGATTATTCGCGGGCTTGCCCGCTCCCACAGGTCGTGCACAGCTTTCAAAAGCGGTGGTGTTCCTGTGGGAGCGGGCAAGCCCGCAAATGGGCCGGCACAGGCTGTTACTGCTGGTGAGCCGGCGCGCTTTGCCCGTGCTTGGCCACTTCCCGGCTATTGCCATAACGGGAGATATCCAGGCCTTCGGCACTGATCTGCGGCTTCTTGCGCGCAATCAGGTCGGCCAGCAGGCGGCCGGAACCGCACGCCATGGTCCAGCCCAAGGTACCGTGACCGGTGTTCAGGAACAGGTTGCGGAACGCCGTGGCACCCACGATCGGTGTGCCGTCCGGGGTCGCCGGGCGCAAGCCGGTCCAGAAGCTGGCCTGGCTCAGGTCACCGCCGCGAGGATAAAGGTCGTTGACGATCATCTCCAGCGTTTCGCGCCGACGCGGGTTCAGCGACAGGTCAAAACCAGCGATTTCAGCCATGCCCCCAACGCGGATGCGGTTGTCGAAACGGGTGATGGCAACCTTGTAGGTCTCGTCGAGAATGGTCGAAGTCGGGGCCATGTCGCTGTTGGTGATCGGCACGGTCAGCGAATAGCCTTTCAGCGGATACACCGGAGCCTTGATGCCCAGCGGCTTGAGCATCTGTGGCGAGTAGCTGCCCAGCGCCAGCACGTAGCGGTCTGCCGTTTCCAGCTTGCCGTCGATCCACACGCCATTGATGCGGTCACCCGCGAAGTCCAGGCGCTGGATGTCCTGGCCGAAGCGGAACTCCACGCCCAGCTTCAACGCCATGTCGGCAAGCTTGGTGGTAAACAGCTGGCAGTCGCCAGTCTGGTCGTTCGGCAGGCGCAGGGCGCCGGCCAGGATATCTTTCACGCCGGCCAGGGCGGGTTCGACGCGGGCAATGCCGTCGCGGTCGAGCAGCTCGTAGGGCACACCGGACTGTTCGAGTACGGCAATGTCCTTGGCCGCAGCATCGACCTGGGCCTGGGTGCGGAACAGCTGGGTGGTGCCCAGGCTGCGGTTTTCGTAGTTGATGCCGGTTTCGGCGCGCAGCTCGTCGAGGCAGTCACGGCTGTACTCGGACAGGCGCACCATGCGCTCCTTGTTCACCGCGTAGCGGCTGGCAGTGCAGTTGCGCAGCATCTGTGCCATCCACAGGTACTGGTCGACATCGCCCGTGAGCTTGATGGCCAGGGGGGCGTGACGCTCCAGCAGCCACTTGATGGCTTTGAGCGGTACGCCAGGCGCAGCCCAGGGCGAGGCATAGCCGGGCGAGATCTGGCCGGCGTTGGCAAAGCTGGTTTCCATGGCCACCGCCGGCTGGCGGTCGACCACCGTGACTTCGAAACCTTGCCGGGCCAGGTAGTAGGCACTGGCGGTTCCGATTACACCGCTACCAAGTACCAGAACTCGCATCGTTTTATCCCTCACACGCGGCGCGCCGCACACTTTTATTGAAATGGCATGAATGGGCGCAGTATAGGAATTTGAGACTAGTGCAATTCACTATATAAAAGCCTATTATTGGCGAGAATTCTCGGCAAAATCGCCTTTCACGGAGGGGCATCCCCTATGAGAACCCAGCACCAGACCAAGCGTGAACTGGACAAGATCGACCGCAACATCCTGCGTATCCTGCAGAATGACGGGCGTATTTCCTTCACCGAACTGGGCGAGAAAGTTGGGCTGTCCACCACTCCTTGTACCGAGCGGGTTCGCCGCCTTGAGCGCGAGGGCATCATCATGGGCTACAACGCCCGCCTGAACCCGCAGCACCTCAAGGGCAGCCTGCTGGTGTTCGTGGAAATCAGCCTGGACTACAAGTCGGGCGATACCTTCGAGGAGTTCCGCCGCGCGGTCTTGAAGCTGCCCCACGTGCTGGAATGCCACCTGGTGTCGGGTGACTTCGACTACCTGGTTAAAGCGCGTATTTCGGAAATGGCCTCATACCGCAAGCTGCTCGGCGACATCCTGCTGAAACTGCCGCACGTGCGCGAATCGAAGAGCTACATCGTGATGGAAGAGGTGAAGGAGAGCCTTTGCCTGCCGATCCCGGACTGAGGCTAGACCAGCACCTGGCGGGTGGTGGCAATGAACTGGTGGACCAACTGTTCAGCGGCGGGGTCGATCATCGGTTCAGGGCCACGACCACGCGGGCAGGCCATGCGCGGGGTGGTACCGAACAACCGGCAGATCATCGGCCGCTCTTCATACACCGTGCAGCCGTTGGGGCCCAGGTGCACGCAGTCCAGACGCTCCAGAGCAGCGTCCTGCTCGGACTGGGACTTGCGCGGCAGGCGGGCCATTTCCTCCGCCGAGGTAGTGACCGGGCCGCAGCAGTCGTGGCAGCCGGGCTCGCACTCGAAAGAGGGGATGAGTTCGCGCAGGAAGTGGATCTTGTGGCGGTTGCAGGACATGACGGGATACAAGCTGACAAAGTGATTGGATTATAGGCTTATTCGCGGGTTCACCCGCGAACGAGTATGAAGCCCTCGCTGGTTGCCCGGCCGCGATGGCACAGCTTATCCTCGTCCCCCCTCCATTTTTCAGGGCCGCCCCAATGATCCACAGCGCGCAGCACGCCGCCTCCTATTACGCCGCCAGCAGCGCGCCACACCCCGACCACGCCTACCTGCAAGGCGAACACAACGCCGACGTGTGCATCATCGGCGGCGGCTACTCCGGCCTGAACACCGCCATCGAGCTGGCCGAGCGTGGTTTCTCGGTCATCCTGCTGGAAGCGCGCAAACTTGGCTGGGGCGCCAGTGGGCGCAATGGCGGTCAACTGATCCGAGGGGTCGGCCATGGTCTGGAGCAGTTCCTCCCGGTCATCGGCGAAGAAGGCGTGCGCACCATGAAACTGATGGGCCTGGAGGCCGTACAGATCGTGCGCGAGCGGGTTGAAAAGCATACCATCGCCTGCGACCTGGCCTGGGGCTACTGCGACCTGGCCAACAAACCCGCCGAGCTGCTGGGCTTTGCCCAAGACGCCGAGGACCTGCGCAGTCTGGGCTATGCACATGAGCTGCGGCTGGTCGGCAAGGACGATATCCACAGCGTGGTGGGTGCCGACTGCTATGTGGGCGGGTTGGTCGACATGGGCTCCGGGCATCTGCATCCGCTCAATCTGGCATTGGGTGAAGCCGCCGCAGCCGCCCGCCTGGGCGTGAAGTTGTTCGAGCAATCCGAAGTCACCCGCATCGACTACGGCACTGAAGTGCAGGTGCATACTGCCCAAGGCCGGGTACGCGCCAAGACCCTGGTACTGTGCTGCAACGCCTACCACAACGACCTCAACCGCGAGCTGGGCGGCAAGGTGCTGCCGGCCGGCAGCTACATCATCGCCACCGAGCCGCTGGGCGAAGAACGCGCACGCACATTGCTGCCGCAGAATATGGCGGTGTGTGACCAGCGTGTGGCGCTGGACTACTACCGCCTGTCCGCCGACCACCGCCTGCTGTTTGGCGGTGCCTGCCACTATTCAGGCCGCGACCCGAAGGACATCGCCGCCTACATGCGGCCGAAGATGCTCAAGGTGTTCCCGCAGCTTGCCGACGTGCGCATCGACTACCAGTGGGGTGGCATGATCGGCATTGGTGCCAATCGCCTGCCGCAGGTTGGCCGCCTGGCCAGCCAGCCGAACGTGTATTACGCCCAGGCCTACTCGGGCCATGGGCTCAACGCCACCCACCTGGCCGCGCGCCTGCTGGGTGAAGCCATCAGTGGCCAGGAAAGCGGGCGCTTCGACCTTTTCAACAAGGTGCCGCACATCACCTTCCCTGGCGGCAAGCACCTGCGCTCGCCACTGCTGGCGCTGGGAATGCTGTGGCATCGCCTCAAAGAGCTGACTTGAAAGTCCCCATCCTTGTGGCAGCAACTGTCTTGCTTAAAATCTAAAAGCTGACGCGCCCCCTGTGGGAGCGGGCGTGCCCGCTCCCACAGGGTCGGGGCAAGTTTCAAGTCTGGGGCACAACAGGCCCTCCAGCGACCACCGTGTCAGTCCTTCCAGAAGGGTTTCCGCCCTTCGATCCGGGCCTGCTCCCAGCTCAGCCCGACATCGCGCAACTCGTCATCGGTCAGCTGCAGCAACGCCCTGCGGGTATGCCAGCGATGCAGCATCAGCCCCCAACGCCCCAAACCCTCTGGCGCGTTGAACACCTTGGCCTGCTGCCCGGCTTCCAGTTCCTTGGCCAACAGTTGCAAGCGCACATCGCTCATGCCACCCATCACCGCATCCTCCCGTTCAGTTGTTACCGTGGAGAAAGCATGCGCGTCGGCACCCTCGACAATACAGATCCAATACAGCCTTATTATTCCCATACAGAATTGGCCGCTGGCCGACTGAATGCTGTATTTTCAGCCCAACTGTACCGGTCGCTATGCCAATGCAGCGCAGGAGTATGCCTTGACCCTCTACCTGAATCTCGCCGAAATACTCGGCGCCCGCATCGAGCAGGGCCTCTATCGCCCTGGCCAGCGCCTGCCGTCTGTACGCGCACTGAGTGAGGAGCACGGGGTCAGCCTGAGCACCGTGCAGCAGGCCTATCGCATGCTCGAAGACAGCGGCATGGTCTCGCCGCGGCCCAAGTCCGGCTACTTCGTCAGCGACCAACGGCAGTTGCCGGCACTGCCCGCAGTCAGCCGCCCGGCCCAGCGCCCGGTGGACATCTCGCAGTGGGAACAGGTGCTGGAGCTGGTGCGCAGTACGCCGCGCCATGATGTGGTGCAACTCGGCCGCGGCATGCCCGACATCGACAGCCCTACCCTGAAGCCGCTGCTGCGCAGCCTTGCCCAGTTGAGCCGGCGCCAGGACATGCCTGGCCTGTACTACGACAACATCCACGGTAACCTGGCCCTGCGCGAACAGGTGGCCCGGCTGATGCTCGACTCCAGCTGCCGCCTGGGGCCGGCCGACCTGGTGATTACCACCGGCTGCCATGAGGCGCTGTCATGCAGCATCCGCGCAGTCTGCGAGCCAGGCGACATCGTCGCGGTCGACTCGCCCAGCTTCCACGGCGCCATGCAAACCCTCAAGGGCTTGGGCATGAAAGCGCTGGAAATCCCCACCGACCCGGTCACCGGCATCAGCCTGGAGGCGCTGGAGCTGGCCCTGGAGCAGTGGCCGATCAAGCTCATCCAGATCACCCCCAGCTGCAACAACCCGCTGGGCTACATCATGCCCGAGGCACGCAAGAAGGCCCTGCTGAGCCTCGCCCAACGCTATGACGTGGCGATTCTGGAAGACGATGTGTACGGCGACCTGGCCTATACCTACCCACGCCCACGCACCCTGAAGTCGTTCGACGACGATGGCCGCGTGCTGCTCTGCAGTTCGTTCTCCAAAACCCTCGCGCCCGGCCTGCGGATCGGCTGGGTGGCGCCCGGGCGCTACCTGGAGCGCGTGCTGCACATGAAATACATCAGCACCGGCAGCACCGCCAGCCAGCCTCAGCTGGCCATCGCTGACTTCATCGCCGCCGGGCACTACCAGCCCCATGTACGGCGCATGCGCAGCCAGTACCAGCGTGGCCGCGACCTGATGGGCGACTGGGTGACCCGCTACTTCCCGGCGGGCACCCGGGTCAGCCGGCCCCAGGGCGGCTTCATGCTGTGGGTGGAATTACCCGAACATCTCGATACGCTTCGGCTGAACCGCGCTTTACTGGAGCAGGGCGTGCAGGTTGCCGTGGGCAGCATCTTTTCGGCCTCGGGCAAGTTTCGCCACTGCCTGCGCATGAATTTCGCCGCCAGGCCAACGCCGCAAATCGAAGCCTCCGTGCGCAAGGTTGGTGAAACCGCCCTTCGTCTACTGGATGACGAAAGCGCCGACGCGTAACTTTGCGCCGCCCGTCACGGTCAAACCCCTAAAGCCCTTGCTGCACAGGACGGTCCACCCTTGAGACTCCAGCGAGCCCTGCCTCTGCTGCTGGTGTTGTTGCTCGGCCTTGCCGGTTGCACAAGCATCAGCGCGCCCCGGGAAACCAGCCAGGCGTTGCCTGCCCACGAATCGGCCTTTGGCCGCTCGGTGCTGCGCCAAGCCGCGCCCTATGGCGGCCGCTCGGGCTTTCGCCTGCTGCCCAACAGCAACGAGGCATTTCGCGCCCGCGCCGAACTGATACGCAACGCCCAGGCGAGCATCGACCTGCAGTACTACATCGTCCACGACGGCCTCAGTACCCGCGCCCTTGTGCATGAACTGCTGCGCGCCGCCGACCGTGGCGTGCGCGTGCGCATCCTGCTCGACGACACCACCAGCGACGGCCTGGACACCGTCATGGGCACCCTCGATGCCCACCCGAACATCCACATTCGCGTGTTCAACCCACTGCATCTGGGGCGCAGTACCGGCGTTACGCGCGCCGTGGGCCGGCTGTTCAACTTGTCGCGCCAGCACCGACGCATGCACAACAAGCTGTTCCTGGTGGACAACAGCATGGCCATCGTCGGCGGTCGCAACCTGGGCGACGAGTATTTCGATGCCGAGCCCAACCTCAACTTCACCGACATCGATCTGCTGGGCGTGGGCCCGGTGGCCGAGCAGTTGGGGCACAGCTTCGACCAGTACTGGAACAGCGCCCTCAGCCGGCCGATCACCGATTTCCTCTGGCATGACCCGGATGCAAACGACCTGCGGGCCAGCCGCCAGCGCCTGGAAGTGTCGCTGGCCAAAGCCAGGACCCAGCGCAAGGCCCTGTACGACCGCTTGATGGCCTATCAGTCGCAGCCGCGCCTGGATGTGTGGCGCAACGAGCTGATCTGGGCTCACGCACAGGCGCTATGGGATGCTCCCAGCAAGGTGTTGGCCGAAGACGAACCGGACCCGCAATTACTGCTGAGCCAGCAACTGGCTCCGGACCTGGCTAACGTGCACCGCGAGTTGGTCCTGGCATCGGCCTACTTTGTACCGGGCGAACCGGGGCTGCTGTACCTGACCGGCCGCGCCGACGCTGGCGTTTCGGTGAAGCTGCTGACCAACTCGCTGGAAGCCACCGACGTGCCGGCAGTGCATGGAGGCTATGCACCCTATCGTCGTGCCTTGCTTGAGCACGGGGTGCAGCTTTACGAGCTTCGCCGCCAGCCAGGCGACCCCAGCGCGGGGCGACTGAGTTTCCGTGGCAGCTCGGATTCGAGCCTGCACACCAAGGCGATCGTGTTCGACCGGCGCAAGACCTTCATCGGCTCGTTCAACTTCGACCCGCGCTCAGTATTGTGGAACACCGAGGTCGGGGTACTGGTGGACAGCCCGGAGCTGGCCGAATACACCCGCGAACTGGCCCAGCAGGGTATGGCGCCTGCGCTGAGCTATCAGGTGAAACTGATAGGTAACAAGCTGGTGTGGGCGACCGAGGACAATGGCCAACGGCACGTGCTGACGTCTGAGCCGGGCGGGATCTGGCGACGCTTCAATGCCTGGATCAGCAAGGCGGTTGGCTTGGAGAAGATGCTATAGCGGCGATTCCGGGGCCTTGCGGCCCCCAAAATCATCAGGCAGAAACCGGCTCAAAGGCTCCGCGCCGCCGCGTCAATACAACCAACCCCGCAGCCCCGGCCGCCATCAGGAACAGCAACGCATGCCCGCTGATCCACTGGCTCCCCGCCCCGGCCAACAACGGCCCGAGCAAACAGCCAATGCCCCACAGTTGGGCTACGTGGGCATTGGCCCGTACCAACTCATCATCGCGGTAGCGCTCACCGATCAGCACCAGCGACAAGGTGAACAAGCCGCCGGCACTGGCGCCGAACAACACCCACAACGGCCAGATAACCGGGGTGTGCAACAGCAGCGGGATCGCCAGACTGGACACCAGCAGGGTCACCGCACAGCCAGTGAACAGGGTACGTCGCGACATATGGTCGGCCAGCGCGCCGATGGGCAACTGCAGCACCGCATCACCCACCACCACGGTACTCACCATGAACAAGGCGATTTCGGTGCTGAAACCCTGCTGCAGGCAATACACCGGCAGCAAGGTGAGGATCATCGCCTCGAACGAGGCGAACAGGGCAATGGCCCAGGCAATTACCGGCAAGCGTCGGCAGAAGGCGAACAGGTCGCCAAAGGTGACACTGCAGGCTTCCGTGCTCGGCGCTCCACCACGCCCCAGCAGAACCAGCGGCGCGGCCAGCAGCAGGCCGGTCGCCGCCCAGAAGCCGAAGTCGTCATCAGAGCCGAGGAAACCCAGCACCAACGGCCCGGCCAACTGGCTCAGGGCGTAGCTGCTGCCATACAGCGCCACCAACCGGCCACGCCACTGTTCGACCACCAGTTGGTTGATCCAGCTTTCGCCAAGGATGAACACCACGGTCAGGGACATGCCGATCATCAGCCGCAGCAGCAGCCATAACGGGTAACTAGGCAGCAGCGCGAGCAGGCCAATCGACAGCGCCCCGCCCCACAGGCACAGGCGCATCGCCGACGGTACGCCAACCCAACCTGCCAGGCGGCTGGCCAGGCTGGCGCCGGCCAGTACGCCCAACGCCGGCATTGCCGCCATCACGCCGATGGCGAAGCTGCCGTAGCCCCAGGCCTCCAGGCGCAGGGACACCAGCGGCATGCTCACGCCAAGCGCCAGCCCGACACTGAGCACCGATGCCAGTACGGCGAAGTAGGTACCCCAACGCATTACAGCCTCCCAGCCAATATTTCCAGGGGCCCATTTGCGGGCAAGCCCGCTCCTGCAACGGTCGCGAAGACCTGCAGGAGCGGGCTTGCCCGCGAAAAGGACCTACCGGGTTACAGCTTGATCCAGGTCGCCTTCAGCTCGGTGTACTTCTCCAGTGCGTGCAGCGACTTGTCACGGCCGTTGCCCGACTGTTTGAAGCCACCGAACGGCGCGGTCATGTCGCCACCATCGTACTGGTTGACCCAGACGCTGCCTGCACGCACGGCACGGGCGGTCTTGTGGGCCTTGGAAATGTCCGAAGTCCAGATACCAGCGGCCAGGCCATACGGGGTGTCGTTGGCAATGGCCACGGCTTCTTCGGCGGTGTCGAAGGCAATCACCGACAGCACCGGGCCGAAGATTTCTTCCTGGGCAATGCGCATGGCGTTAGTCACGCCGTCGAAGATGGTCGGCTCGACGTAGGTGCCGCCGGTCTCTTCCAGGGTGCGTTTGCCGCCGGCCAGCAGCTTGGCGCCGTCCTTGTGGCCAGCCTCGATGTACGACAGCACGGTGTTCATCTGCTGGGTATCGACCAAGGCACCGACAGTGGTCTGCGGGTCCAGCGGGTTGCCTGGTTTCCAGCCCTTCAGGGCCTCTACCACCATCGGCAGGAACTTGTCCTTGATCGAACGCTCGACCAGCAGGCGGGAGCCTGCAGTGCACACTTCGCCCTGGTTGAAGGCGATGGCGCTGGCTGCGGCCTCGGCGGCTGCTTGCAGGTCCGGGGCGTCGGCAAAGACGATGTTCGGGCTCTTGCCACCGGCTTCCAGCCAGATGCGTTTCATGTTCGACTCGCCCGCGTAAACCATCAGTTGCTTGGCGATCTTGGTCGAACCGGTGAACACCAGGGTGTCCACGTCCATGTGCAGGGCCAGTGCCTTGCCCACGGTGTGGCCATAGCCTGGCAGCACGTTCAGCACGCCAGCGGGGATACCGGCCTCGATCGCCAGCTGGGCGATGCGGATGGCGGTCAGCGGCGATTTTTCGGACGGCTTGAGCACGACCGAGTTACCGGTGGCCAGTGCAGGGCCGAGTTTCCAGCAGGCCATCAGCAACGGGAAGTTCCACGGCACGATGGCACCAACCACACCCACGGGTTCGCGGGTAACCAGGCCAAGCTGGTCATGCGGGGTCGGGGCAACTTCGTCGTAGACCTTGTCGATGGCTTCGGCAGTCCAGTGAATGGCTTGGGCCGCACCTGGGATGTCGATGCTGGAGGAGTCGCCGATCGGCTTGCCCATGTCCAGCGTTTCCAACAGCGCCAGCTCTTCGACGTTCTTGCGCAGCAGGTCGGCGAAGCGGATCAGCTTGGCCTTGCGCTTGGCGGGGGCCAGCTGCGACCACACGCCGGAGTTGAAGGTGGCACGGGCGTTTTCAACAGCGCGGTTGGCATCGGCCAGGTCGCAGCTGGCAACCTTGGCCAGGAAGCGTCCGTCGACCGGGCTCAGGCACTCGAAGGTTTCACCGGATACGGCATCGGTGTATTCGCCGTTGATGAAGGCACGGCCTTCGATCTTCAGTTGCTGGGCACGTTGTTCCCAGTCCGCACGGGTCAGGGTGGTCATACGAAACTCCTCCTCTTGTTTAGGTGCAACGCCGCACTGAGGACTCACAGGCGTTGTCAGAATTCTGGCCGGGCGCCAAGCGCACACTGGCAAGCGATACCCTAAACCAGCCGGTGTAAACTATCAATATATTTGACACGAGAGGCTCAAAAGCCTACTGATGTTCATTTTATTAAACAACAACAGGAGCCGAACCATGAGTATTGATAGCATCATCGACTTCGCGCAGGTCATCACCGAGGCCGAACGCTACCGCCCGGCTGCAGAGAAAATCCTCAAGGGCGAGCCGGACCAGGCGGTCTACAACCACTATTCCAGCCCGTGCGGGCAGTTTGCCGCTGGCGTATGGGAAGGTGAGGTGGGCCAGTGGACAGTGAACTACACCGAGCACGAATACTGCGAGATCGTCCAAGGCGTTTCGGTGCTGCGCGACGAGGATGGCGGGGCGAAAACCCTGCGTGCCGGCGATCGCTTTGTAATCCCCGCCGGCTTCAAAGGCACTTGGGAGGTGCTGGAGCCTTGCCGCAAGATCTATGTGATGTTCGAGCAGAAGTAACCACAGCAGTATCTATGTAGCGCAGGCAATTCGCAGGCATGCGTGAGGATGGCCCTGCCCATGTCGGGCCATCCAACTTCAACAGGAAGAACACCATGACCAACGAAGAAGTGCTGCGAACCCTCGCCCACCTGGTCGGCACCCCTTACGCGCCAGCGCTCAAAGACACCATCCGCACCCTTACCGGCCGCACCCGGGTGGTCGGCCCCAACGAAATGTGCACCCGCGAGTACGACGTCGAGCGCATCCAGATCAAGGCCGGTGCCGACCTGCTGATCCAGGGCTTCGACTTCAACTGACCCTGCAACAGCCAAAAAAAAAACCCGCCTCCTTTCGGATGCGGGTTTTTTTCAGGTCGCCGATCAATTACTTGATCTTGGCTTCCTTGTACACCACGTGCTTGCGAACAACCGGATCATATTTCTTGATCTCGATTTTGTCCGGGGTGGTGCGCTTGTTCTTGTCGGTGGTGTAGAAGTGGCCGGTACCGGCACTCGAAACCAGACGGATCAATTCACGCATGATGCTCTCCCTTAAACCTTGGCGCCAGCTTTACGGATGTCAACCAGAACGGCGTCGATGCCGCGCTTGTCGATGATACGCATGCCTTTGGCGGAAACGCGCAGACGCACGAAACGCTTCTCGGATTCAACCCAGAAACGGTGGTGCTGCAGGTTCGGCAGGAAACGACGACGGGTTTTGTTGTTTGCGTGGGAAATGTTGTTCCCGGTTACTGGACCCTTACCAGTAACTTGACAGACTCTCGACATGACTCAGCCCTCTAAAACCACATGCCCAACCCGGCATGGGTTGGCCGCTTAATCTCTCAGTCTTTGGCGCCTGGGCGCCGTGATTCTGGAGGCCTTATCGACCGGATCCGCTTATGCGACAGGCCGAGCCCCTAGAAAAGAGCGCTGCTTTATACCAGAAAGACTTGGCTGCAACAACAGTAGATGCACATTACCGCTAGCCAGAACGCGCCGGGCCAGCATAGCGGCAGGCCCCGCCAGTCGTCGACCGCTCGTCGCAAGATTTGCAAAAAAGGGTGTGGTCATTTGCCGGCGGGCGCACTAGGGTAAGCCTTTTCCAGACTGCACTGGCAGATGGGCCACTGACAGCCAAGGAGCCACCATGCGTGTCGCCGCACTTTCCTTATTGTTCACCACCCTGTTCGCCGCTGGCGCTGCCCAGGCCGCTCCGCTGAGCGTTTGCAGCGAGGCCAGCCCCGAAGGTTTCGACGTGGTGCAGTACAACTCGCTCACCACCACCAACGCCACCGCCGACGTGCTGATGAACCGCCTGGTGGAGTTCGATGCGGCGCAAGGCAAGGTGGTGCCGAGCCTGGCGACCAGCTGGACGGTATCGGCCGACGGCCTGGTGTATGACTTCACCCTGCGCGATGACGTCAAGTTTCACAGCACCTCCTATTTCAAGCCAAGCCGCAAGCTGAATGCCGACGACGTGCTGTTCAGCTTCCAGCGCATGCTCTACCCGGCCCATGCCTGGCACAAGACTGCGCCGGGCGGCTACCCGCATGCCCAATCGCTGCAGCTGGGCAGCCTGATCAAGGCGATCGAGGCACCGTCGCCGAACACCGTGCGCTTCACCCTCAGCCACCCGGACGCCACCTTCCTGGCCACCCTGAGCATGGGCTTCGCCTCGATCTACTCCGCAGAATACGCTGACAAGCTGCTCAAGGCCGGCACACCGGAAAAGCTCAACAACCAACCGATCGGCACCGGGCCGTTCGTGTTCCAGCGTTTCCAGAAAGACGCCGTGGTACGCTACCGCGCCAACCCGGACTACTTCGCCGGCAAGCCGGCGGTCGACCCGCTGATCTTCGCCATCACCACCGATGCCAACGTGCGCCTGCAGAAGCTCAAGCGTGGCGAGTGCCAGGTTGCCCTGTCGCCCAAGCCGTTGGACATTGCCGAAGCGGGCCAGGACGGTAACCTCAAGGTGGCCACTACCCCGGCATTCATGACTGCCTTCGTCGCCATCAACAGCCAGCACCCGCCGCTGGACAAGCCGGAAGTGCGTCAGGCGATCAACCTGGCCTTCGACAGGCAAGCCTACCTCAAGGCCGTGTTCGAAGACTCTGCGGTGGCTGCCAATGGCCCCTACCCGCCCAATACCTGGAGCTACGCCAAGGACCTGCCCGGCTACCCGCTGGACCTGAAGAAAGCCAAGGCCCTGTTGGCCAAGGCCGGCCTGGCCGAAGGCTTCAGTACCACCATCTGGACCCGGCCCTCGGGTAGCCTGCTCAACCCCAACCCCAGCCTTGGCGCGCAGATGCTGCAAGCCGACCTGGCGAAGATTGGTATCAAGGCTGAAATCCGCGTGATCGAATGGGGCGAGCTTATCCGCCGCGCCAAGGCCGGCGAGCATGACTTGCTGTTCATGGGCTGGGCGGGCGACAACGGCGACCCGGACAACTTCCTCAGCCCGCAGTTTTCCTGTGCGGCGGTCGAGTCAGGGACCAACTTCGCACGCTTCTGCGACAGCCGCCTCGACCAGCTGATCAGCGCCGGGCGCACCACCAACGACCAGAGCGTACGCAGCCGGCTGTACCAGCAGGCGCAGACACTGATCCAGCAGCAGGCGCTGTGGGTGCCACTGGCGCACCCGACGGCAGCGACCTTGCTGCGCCAAGGCGTCGAGGGGTACCAGGTTAGCCCGTTCGGGCGGCTGGATTTCAGCAAGGTGACGGTGACCAAGTAAGTTCTGGTGCCCGCCTTGAGGTTTGTGGCGCCTGGGAGATCGAGCGCCGCCCGCGCGGCGCATCGCGAGCGAAGCTCGCTCCTACATCTGTTTCGGGCCAGTTATTCCTGGTAGAGAGACGCGCGGCGCCTTGGTGTCCACCTCGATATCGTGCCGGACAAACAAGGCGGTCGCGCGCGCTGGCGCAGGCGTTACTGGCCCGAAACAGATGTAGGAGCGAGCTTCGCTCGCGATGCGCCGCGCGGGCGGCGCTCGATCTCCCAGGCACCACAAACCTCAAGACAGGCGCCTGCTAGCCCTGACCGCATTGACCTGCCTACGCCACAATCCACCCATGCTCGACCATCGACAACGGCTCCCCGTCGCCGATGATGATGTGGTCCAGCACCCGCACGTCGATCAACGCCAACCCCCGCTTCAACGTCAGCGTCAAATGCACATCGTCCTGACTCGGTTCACTGATCCCTGAAGGATGGTTGTGGCACAGGATCAATGCCGCAGCGTTGTGCACCAGCGCCCGCCGCACCACCTCTCGCGGATAGACACTCGCCCGATCTATCGTGCCCCTGAACAGGATCTCGAATGCCAGTGGCCGGTGCTTGGTATCGAGAAACAGACACCCGAACACCTCGCTGGCCTCATGCCTGAGCATGGCTTTCAAGTAGCGTCGCACCGCTGCCGGGCTGTCCATGGCAGACTCCCGCTCAATCGACGTTGCAAGGTGCCTGCGGCCTATCTCAAGCAGTGCCTGCAGCTGGCTGTACCTCACCGGGCCCAACCCAAGCTCGCCGACGAAGGCCTCGCGGTCGGCCTCCAGCAACCGGCGCAAGCTGCCGAACTTCACCAACAAGCCTCGCGAAAGCTCCACGACATTACACCCACGTACGCCTGAGCCGAGAAAAACGGCCAGCAGCTCCGTATCTGTCAGGCTCCCTGCCCCTCGCTGCAACAACTTCTCCCTAGGCCGTTCTTCCGCCGGCCACTCCCTGATGTTCATTCCACCCCTGCCTTTGCTGCGGCCCATTTCGGCCCTGTGTTAATCTATTTCGCCTCGTACATGCGACGTTCCGCCGCAGGCATTTCAAACGTCGTCGCCCGCTCTCACTGGAAAAAGGCAAGCCTATGCAGCGGCTGTATCGCAAGCGCATCGTTCTCGGCGTGGGTGGCGGCATTGCCGCCTACAAAAGCGCCGAGCTGATTCGCCGTCTCCTGGAGCACGGCGCGCAGGTGCGCGTCGTCATGACCCGGGGTGGTGCAGAATTCATCACCCCGCTGACCCTGCAGGCGCTGTCGGGCCACCCCGTACACATGGACCTGCTCGACCCGGCCGCCGAAGCTGCCATGGGCCATATCGAGCTGGCCAAGTGGGCGGACCTGGTGCTGATCGCCCCAGCTACCGCCGACCTCATGGCACGCATGGCCCAGGGCATGGCAGACGACCTGCTGACCACGCTGGTGCTGGCCACTGACGCCACCGTCGCCGTGGCGCCGGCGATGAACCAGGCCATGTGGCGTGACCCGGCCACCCAAGCCAACCTCGAGCTGCTCAAGAGCCGTGGCATTCAGGTGTTCGGCCCGGCATCCGGCAGCCAGGCCTGTGGCGACGTCGGCCTGGGGCGCATGCTCGAAGCCACCGACCTGGCCTGGTGCGCCGCGGAAAGCTTCAAGCGCCAGGCACTGACCGGCAAGCACGTGCTGATCACCGCCGGGCCGACCCAGGAAAACATCGACCCGGTGCGCTACATCACCAATCATAGCTCCGGCAAGATGGGCTTCGCCCTGGCCGAAGCGGCCGCCGAAGCAGGGGCTCGGGTGACCCTCGTCACCGGCCCTGTGCACTTGCCAACCCCTGACCGGGTCAGCCGCATCGACGTCGTCAGCGCGCGGGACATGCTCGCGGCCTGTGAAGCGGCCATGCCGTGCGACCTGTTCATCGCCTCGGCAGCGGTTGCGGACTACCGTCCCGAAGTGGTTGCCACACAAAAACTGAAGAAAGATCCTACGACAGGCGACGGCATGCTGCTGCAGATGGTGCGTAATCCCGATATCCTTGCCACCATTGCTGGCCGCGCCGACCGCCCGTTCAGCGTCGGCTTTGCCGCCGAAACCGAGCACCTGCTCGATTACGCCACGCGCAAGCTCAAGGACAAGAACCTCGACCTGATCGTCGCCAATGATGTGGCCAACCCCAGCATCGGCTTCAACAGCGAAGAAAACGCCTTGACCGTGATCGACCGCCAGCAGCACCAGACCCTCTTCGCGCAGACCAGCAAGGGCAAGATCGCCCGGCAACTGGTCGCCTTCATCGCCGAACGGCTCAACCAGGTTCAATAAGTTACATGCACGCTCTTCAAGCCAAGATCCTCGACCCACGCCTGGGCAGCGAATTTCCGCTACCCGCATACGCCACCCCCGGCTCCGCCGGCCTCGACCTGCGCGCCCTGCTCAAGCAAGACACCATCCTCGAACCGGGCCAGACCGTTCTGATTCCTACCGGCCTGTCGATCTACATCGGCGACCCGGGCCTGGCGGCAGTCATCCTGCCGCGCTCGGGCCTGGGCCATAAACACGGCATCGTGCTGGGCAACCTGGTCGGCCTGATCGATTCGGACTACCAGGGCGAGCTGATGGTGTCGTGCTGGAACCGCGGCAACACGCCGTTCACCATCGCGGTTGGCGAGCGCATCGCCCAGCTGGTGCTGGTGCCGGTGGTGCAGGCTCACTTCGAAATCGTCGAAGCGTTCGACGAAAGCCAGCGTGGCGCTGGCGGCTTCGGTCACTCCGGCAGCCATTGAGCCGGCAAATGACCGTTCAGGCCAAGGATGGCGAACTCTCTGGCGAAACCACCGTCCAAGCGTTCAGTTTGCGCCTGCCCAGAAAGCCTTTGACTAATGGAGCTTCCAGAGATGAACGACATGGCCCACCTGGTCCCCGCCGCATTGCCCGACAGCATTTTCCGCGCATATGACATCCGCGGCGTGGTCGGCAAGACCCTTCACGCCGAAACCGCCTACTGGATCGGCCGCGCCATCGGCGCGCAAAGCCTGGCCCAGGGCGAACCGCAGGTTTCGGTAGGGCGCGATGGCCGCCTGTCGGGCCCGATGCTGGTGGAACAGCTGATCAAAGGCCTGGTCGATGCGGGCTGCAACGTCAGCGACGTCGGCCTGGTGCCTACCCCGGCGCTGTACTACGCAGCCAACGTGCTGGCCGGCAAGTCCGGTGTGATGCTGACCGGCAGCCACAACCCGTCGGACTACAACGGTTTCAAGATCGTCATCGCCGGTGACACCCTGGCCAACGAACAGATCCAGGCCCTGCTGACCCGCCTGAAAACCAACGACCTGACCCTGGCCCAAGGCCGCGTGGAAAAGGTCGAGATCCTCGACCGCTACTTCAAGCAGATCGTCGGCGACGTGAAGCTGGCGAAAAAGCTCAAAGTGGTGGTGGACTGCGGCAACGGCGCCGCTGGCGTGGTTGCACCGCAACTGATCGAAGCCCTGGGCTGCGAAGTGATCCCGCTGTTCTGCGAGGTCGACGGCAACTTCCCCAACCACCACCCAGACCCGGGCAAGCCGGAAAACCTCGAGGACCTGATCGCCAAGGTCAAGGAAACCGGTGCCGATATCGGCCTGGCCTTCGACGGTGACGGCGACCGCGTCGGCGTGGTGACCAACACCGGCAGCATCGTCTACCCCGACCGCCTGCTGATGCTGTTTGCCCAGGACGTGCTGTCGCGCAACCCGGGCGCCGAGATCATCTTCGACGTCAAATGCACCCGCCGCCTGACCCCGTTGATCGAACAGCACGGTGGCCGCGCCTTGATGTGGAAAACCGGCCATTCGCTGATCAAGAAGAAGATGAAGCAGACCGGTTCGCTGCTGGCAGGCGAGATGAGCGGTCACATCTTCATCAAGGAACGCTGGTACGGTTTTGACGACGGCATCTATAGCGCCGCGCGCCTGCTGGAGATCCTCAGCAAGACCGAGCAGAGCGCCGAAAACCTGTTTGCCGCCTTCCCGAACGATATTTCCACGCCGGAAATCAATATTGATGTGACCGACGAGGGTAAATTCAGCATCATTGATGCACTGCAACGCGACGCCGACTGGGGCGAAGCCAACCTGACCACCATCGACGGTGTGCGGGTCGACTACGCCAACGGCTGGGGCCTGGTTCGCGCCTCCAACACCACCCCGGTGCTGGTGCTGCGTTTCGAGGCCGACAGCGACGCCGAATTGCAACGTATCAAGGATGTTTTCCGCACCCAGTTGCTGCGGGTAGAGCCTGAGCTGCAACTGCCGTTCTGACCGACTATCTGTTCCTTACAGGAGCCCTGCATGACCCTCGATCGCGATGCCGCTTCCCATGTAGCCGAGGTTTTGTCCGAAGCACTGCCTTACATCCGCCGCTTTGTCGGCAAGACCCTGGTGATCAAGTACGGCGGCAACGCGATGGAGAGCGAGGAGCTCAAGACGGGCTTCGCCCGTGACATCGTGCTGATGAAGGCTGTGGGCATCAACCCGGTGGTAGTCCACGGTGGTGGCCCGCAGATCGGTGACCTGCTCAAGCGCCTGTCGATCGAAAGCCACTTCATCGACGGCATGCGCGTCACCGATTCGGCGACCATGGACGTTGTGGAGATGGTGCTGGGCGGCCAGGTCAACAAGGACATCGTCAACCTGATCAACCGCCACGGCGGCAGCGCCATCGGCCTGACCGGCAAGGACGCGGAGCTGATTCGCGCCCGCAAGCTGACTGTCAGCCGCCAGACGCCTGAGATGACCACTCCGGAAATCATCGACATCGGCCACGTGGGCGAAGTGGTGAGCGTGAACACCGACCTGCTGAACATGCTGGTGAAGGGCGATTTCATTCCAGTGATCGCGCCGATCGGCGTGGGCGCCAACGGTGAGTCGTACAACATCAACGCCGACTTGGTGGCGGGCAAGGTGGCCGAGGCGCTGAAAGCCGAGAAGCTGATGCTGCTGACCAACATCGCCGGCCTGATGGACAAGCAGGGTCAGGTGCTGACTGGCCTGACCACCGAGCAGGTCAACGAACTGATCGCTGACGGCACCATTTATGGCGGCATGCTGCCGAAGATCAAATGCGCGCTGGATGCGGTGCAGGGCGGCGTGAACAGCTCGCACATCATCGATGGCCGCGTGCCGAATGCAGTGCTGCTGGAGATCTTCACCGACAGCGGCGTGGGCACCCTGATTACCAATCGCAAGCCGCGCTGATTGATCGGTTAGCCTGCACTGGCCTCTTCGCGGGTAAACCCGCTCCCACAAAGGAAATCCCCATGTAGGAGCGGGTTTACCCGCGAAAGGGCCAGATCAGGCGGCACAAAAAAAGGCGACCCTCTGAAGAAGGTCGCCTTTTTCATTCCTGGGCCAGGATCAGATCCCGTACTGCGCCCGGTAGGCCTCGACAGCCGGCAGATGCTGTTTCAGCTGTGGATCGTCAGCCAGGAACTCCAGCACCTGGGTCAGCGAAACAATGCTGACCACCGGGATACCGAAGTCGCGTTCCACTTCCTGGATCGCCGACAGTTCGCCATTGCCGCGCTCTTCACGGTTCAGCGCGATCAGTACACCAGCGGCCTTGGCCTGCTGGGCGTTGATGATCTGCATGACCTCACGAATGGCGGTACCGGCAGTAATCACGTCGTCGATGATCAGCACGTCACCGGCCAGCGGCGCGCCGACCAGGCTGCCACCTTCGCCATGGTCCTTGGCTTCCTTGCGGTTGAAGCACCATGGCACGTCCAGCTGATGCTGGTCGGCAAGGGCCACGGCGGTAGTCGCCGCCAAAGGGATACCCTTGTAGGCCGGGCCGAACAGCACATCGAACGGGATCTTGCTATCGACGATGGCGGCGGCGTAGCAACGCCCCAGCTCAGCCAGTGCGGAGCCGGTGTTGAACAAGCCGGCATTGAAGAAATACGGGCTGGTACGCCCCGATTTCAGGGTGAATTCACCGAAACGCAGTACCCCGCGATCGATGGCAAAACGGATAAAGTCGCGCTGATACGGCTGCATGAATAGTCCCGGACACCACGGATTTAGCTAAATGGGTTGAGCTCGGGTATCATACACGCACGAGATTTATGGGGCCATTTATGCGGATCATCAGTGTGAACGTAAATGGCATTCAGGCTGCGGCCGAGCGTGGTTTGCTCAGCTGGCTGCAAGCCCAGAATGCCGACGTCATCTGCCTTCAGGATACCCGCGCCTCGGCCTTTGAACTCGACGACCCAGCTTTCCAGCTCGATGGCTATTTCCTTTATGCCTGCGACGCGGAGGTGCCTGCCCAAGGTGGTGTGGCCCTTTACTCGCGCATGCAGCCCAAGGCAGTCATCACCGGCCTGGGCTTCGAGACAGCCGACCGCTACGGGCGTTACCTGCAAGCAGATTTCGACAAAGTCAGTATTGCCAGCCTGCTGCTGCCTTCGGGCATGAACGGCGACGAAGACTTGAATCAGAAATTCAAGTTGATGGACGACTTCGCCAAGTACCTGGACAAGCAGCGTCGCAAGCGTCGCGAATACATCTATTGCGGCTCGTTCTACGTGGCGCAGCAGAAGCTCGACATCAAGAATTGGCGTGACAGCCAGCAGTCGCCGGGCTTCCTGGCGCCAGAACGCGCCTGGATGGATGCGATCACTGGCGAGATGGGGTATGTCGATGCCTTGCGCGAAGTCAGCCGTGAAGGCGACCAGTACAGCTGGTGGCCGGACAACGAGCAGGCCGAGATGCTCAACCTGGGGTATCGGTTCGACTACCAGATCCTCACCCCGGGCCTGCGCCGCTTCGTGCGCAACGCTCGCCTGCCGCGTCAGCCACGCTTCTCCCAGCATGCGCCGCTGATCGTCGACTATGACTGGACGCTGACCATCTAAAAGGCCATTGGGGCTGCGTTGCAGCCCCAATGGTTATTTGATCGGCCGCCAGATCATCGGGTAGCGATAAGGCTTGCCCTCATTCGCCCGCACCGCCGCGATGATGATCAATATCATCACTGCCACCGTGAGCATGGCAAACAGCACCAGCCCGATAAACACGAACATCAGCAGGAAGCAGATGAACCCGGCAATGGTCACGCTGATCTGAAAGTTCAGCGCCTCTTTGCCCTGGGCGTCGATAAAAGGGTCTTGCTCGCGCTTGAGGTGCCATAGCACCAGCGGGCCCAGCAGGTGCCCAAGCGGCACTACCAGGCCCAACAGCGCGGAGAGGTGGCAGAACATCGCCCATTGCCGGATTTCGGCATTGGGCGGGGTGATCGACAGGTTCGAATCGCTCATGCCCCGCACCTCCTTGGCCGGTTTCAGTCAGCCAGTGCTGCCTGCTGCAGCTCGAAAATCTCGTTCATGCCCTTCTGCGCCAAAGCGAGCATGGCGTTGAAATCTTCCGGCTGGAACGGTGCGCCTTCGGCAGTACCCTGCACTTCGATGAAACCACCAGCGCTGGTCATGACCACATTCAGGTCGGTTTCGGCTGCGGAGTCTTCCAGGTAGTCCAGGTCGAGCACCGCTTCGCCCTGATACATGCCTACCGACACGGCAGCGATCATGTGCTTGAGCGGGTTGCCGCCCTTGAGGCCGCCGCGCTTCTTGATCACTGCCAAAGCGTCGCACAAGGCAACCATGGCGCCGGTGATGGACGCGGTACGGGTACCGCCATCGGCCTGGATCACGTCGCAATCGACGTACAGGGTGATGTCACCGAGCTTGCTCATGTCCAGCGCGGCGCGCAGCGAACGGCCGATCAGGCGCTGGATTTCCAGGGTGCGGCCACCCTGCTTGCCACGGCTGGCTTCGCGCTGGTTACGTTCGCCGGTGGAGCGCGGCAGCATGCCATACTCGGCGGTCAGCCAGCCTTGGCCCTGGCCTTTGAGGAAGCGCGGTACACCGTTTTCAACGCTGACCGTGCAGATGACTTTGGTGTCACCGAACTCGACCAGTACCGACCCTTCGGCGTGCTTGGTGTAGTTGCGGGTGATGCGGATCGAGCGGAGCTGATCGGCAACGCGACCACTTGGACGTTTCATCTGGGATACCTGTACTGGGACTTTGAATCTGCCGAGCATTATAGAGCCCGCAGCCCGGGGAAGACATGCCTATTGTCGCGCCCGGCACAGCCCGTCGCCTTTTCCTACCGCAGTAGCCACCCGTCAGTAACATAGGCGGATTGGGCGCCACGGCGACACTGCGCTACAATCCTGCGCCTTGCAGCCGAGAGGCTCCCACCGTTCATTCATTACGCGAGGTACTCCCCATGGTGCACAGCATGACCGCTTTTGCTCGTGTCGAGCGCGCCGGCAGCCAAGGCACCCTGGTCTGGGAGCTGCGTTCGGTCAACCACCGTTATCTGGAGCCGCACCTGCGCCTGCCCGAGGCCCTGCGCGACCTCGAAGGCGGTGTACGTGAAGGCCTGCGCCAGGGCCTGTCACGCGGCAAGGTGGAATGCACCTTGCGCCTCAACGAAGACAGCAATGGCAAACCGCTGAAAGTGGACCATGAGCGCGCCGCGCAACTGGTTGCCGCCGCCGAGGAAGTGGCTGGCCTGATCAAGCAGCCGGCCCCCCTGAACCCGCTGGAAGTGCTGTCATGGCCAGGCGTGCTGGTGGCCGACACCAGCGACCCCCAGGCACTGAACGCCGAAGCCATGGCGCTGTTCGACGAAGCGCTGGCCGAACTCAAGGCCGGGCGCCAGCGCGAAGGCCAGGAACTGGCCCGGCTGATCAACGAACGCCTGGACAACATGGCCAGCGAAGTCACTACCCTGCGCGCCCTGGTGCCGCAGATGCTGGCGGCGCAGCGGCAGAAGATTCTCGACCGCTTCGGCGACATGCAAGCCGAGCTGGACCCACAGCGCCTGGAGCAGGAGATGGTACTGCTGGCCCAGAAAAGCGACGTGGCAGAGGAACTCGACCGCCTCAGCACCCACGTCACCGAAGTGCGCCGCGTGCTCAAGGGTGGCGGCGCCGCTGGCCGGCGCCTGGACTTCCTGATGCAGGAACTCAACCGCGAGGCCAACACCCTCGGCTCCAAGGCCTTCGACCCACGCAGCACGCAAGCGGCGGTCAACCTGAAGGTATTGATCGAACAGATGCGTGAACAAGTACAGAACATCGAGTAAGGCCACCCCGACCATGAACCACAGCAGCGGCACCCTCTACATCGTTTCGGCCCCTTCGGGTGCCGGCAAGACCAGCCTGGTCACCGCCCTGACCAAAGACGACCAGCAGATCCGCGTCTCGGTCTCGCACACCACCCGCGCCATGCGCCCGGGCGAGCAGCACGGGGTGAACTATCACTTCGTGGTCCACGAGGAATTCAAGGCGCTGATCGCGCAAGGTGACTTTCTGGAGCATGCCGAAGTGTTCGGCAACTTCTACGGCACTTCACGCAGCGCGCTGCAGCAGACCCTGGACCAGGGCTACGACCTGATTCTGGAAATCGACTGGCAAGGTGCACAGCAAGTGCGCAAGCTGATGCCACAGGCGCTGTCGGTGTTCATCCTGCCTCCAAGCCAGGAGGCGCTTCGCCACCGCCTGGACGGACGCGGGCAGGACAGCGAAGAGATCATTGCCGGGCGCATGAAGGAAGCGGTCAGCGAGATGGTGCACTACGACGAGTATGACTACGTCATCATCAATGATGATTTCGACACGGCGCTGGCAGACTTGAAAGCAGTGTTCCGCTCGAATCGGCTGCTGCTGAAGAAGCAGCAGCAGCGTCATGCGGCATTGCTCAAGCAAATGATCGGCTGAAGATCGATGGGGCTGCATTGCAGCCCCAATGGTTTAGTCCTGCAGCGGCAAGGTAGCCTGCTGACGCAGGGTAGCCCCGAGGAAGTACGCCGGCGCACGCATGCGCGACAGCATCATCAGGCCGATGCCAAGCACCGAGATGATCGCGGCAATCACGAACACCAGCCCCAGCCCGCCCACATGCGAGCCGCTGCCAAAGTCCGGCGAAGCACTGTCGATGGCGGTGCGCACGAAGATCACCGACAAGATAACACCCCCCAGCAGCGGGCACAGGCCGCGCATGATGAAGTGGCGCAGGCTGTCGAACAGGCTGCCGCGGAAATACCAGACGCAGGCAAACGCGGTCAGCGAATAGTAGAAGCAGATCATCATGCCCAATGCCGTGATGGTATCTGCCAGCACGTTCTCGCTCAGCGTACGCATGGTCACGTAGAACAGGCCTGCGGCCAGGCCGGCGCAGATGGTGGCATAGCGCGGCGTTTGCGAGCGCGGGCAGACGCTGGCGAACTTCTGCGGTACCGCACCGTAATAACCCATGGCCAACAGGGTGCGCGCCGGCGCCACGAAGGTGGACTGCAGCGACGCCGCCGTACTGGCCAGCACGGCGATGGACATCAGGATCGCCAGCGGCCCCATGACCGGGCCGGCCAGGTGGGCAAAGACGTTCTCCTGGATGCGCGGGTTGTTCAGGCCCAGACCCGTTTCACTGATACCGGCAAACTGCAGGGTGGCGATGGCGGTGAACAGGTACAGGCCCAGGATCAACATCACGGTCCAGGTAGCGGCCTTGCCCGGCACCTCTTCGCTGCCCACCGACTCTTCACTGACGGTCAGACAAGTGTCCCAGCCCCAGAAGATGAAGATCGACAATGACAGGCCAGCGGCAAAGGCCGAGAACGACTCGACACCGAACGGGTTGAACCAGGCGAAATCGAACGCCAGCGGTGGCGGCGCGGTAGTGCCGCCGAAAGCGGCGAAAGCAAAGCCGATCAACACCAACAGCTGCAGGGCCACCAAGCCGTACTGCACGGTCATTGTGGTGGCGATACCCCGACAGCAGATCCACACTGCCAGGCCAATGAACACGCAACAGGTAACGATGTTGATCAACAGGTTGTCGGCCAACGCTGCCAGCTCATGCTTGCCGGTGATCTGGCCAAGGAACAGGTAGAAGAAATCCACCGCCACACCTGCCAGGTTCGACAGCACGATCGTGGTGGCAACCACCAGTCCCCAGCCGCCGATCCAGCCGATCATCGGGCCGAATGCACGCGCCGACCAGGTAAACGAAGTACCGCTGTCAGGCTCCGCCGAGTTCAGCTCGCGATAGCCCAGGGCCACCAGCAGCATCGGCAAGAAGCCCACGATGAACACGGCCGGCAGGTGGGCGCCCACCTCACGCACGGTAGGGCCAAGGGCGCCGGTCAGGGTATAGACCGGGGCGATGGTGGAAATGCCCAGCACCACGCTGGCCAGCAGCCCCAAGCGGCCCTTGGCCAGGCCTTTGCTGCGCTGAGTGTTGCCCGCGTCGGCCGCCACATCGGGTGGGCGGCCGGCTTCTGTGTAATTGCTCATGAGTATTTGCCGTAAATTTTGGAATTGTTTTAACAAGCCTTGGGTACAAGGCTCGCTTTCACTCATTGAAAGCTTGCTATCGGGAACGAGTCATCCGAGACCTTCGGCTGACGTCAGAATCATTCCTGCCGTAAGCCCTCCCGTGCTGCGTAGGCATTGCAGGCCTCGCGAAACGCCTGAAACAGACGCAGCGAGACCGGGTTTTCGTTGAAGCGCCACTCCGGGTGCCATTGCACCCCGAGCACAAAGCCCGGTGCCGCAGGCATGGACACCGCCTCGACCAGGCCATCCGGGGCCCGTGCCTCGACGCGCAGGCCCGGGGCCAGACGGTCGATGCCCTGGCTGTGCAGCGAATTGACCTCGAACTGCGCCCCCAGGCCCAGGCGCTCGAACAACCCGCCAGGCTCGATACTGACCGAGTGGCGAGGGCTGTATTGCACCTCCAGGGGGGCATCCTCGGGTTCGCGGTGGTCAAGGTAGCCAGGCAGCTCCTGCACACGCTGGTGCAGGCTGCCGCCAAGGGCCACGTTCAGCTCCTGGTAGCCTCGGCAGATGCAGAATACGGGCACACCGACGGCAATGGCTGCCTGCAGCAGCGGCAGGGTCAGGCGATCACGCGCCAGATCATGCCGGGTACCCGCCACACTGGGGGCGCCATTGTAATGATGCGGCTCGATATTTGAAGGCGAGCCGGTAAAAACAATGCCGTGCAGGCGAGCCAGCAGCGCTTGCGTGTCGCTGCCGCCATCACGGGCCGGCAAGATCAGTGGCAAGCCGGCAAAGCCGGCCGCCTCGACATACTTGTCGCCGACCGTGTGCGAGGAGTTCTTCCCTACCTGCTGACGGCAGGCGCTGACACCGATCAAAGGGACCGCATTTGCGCTCATGGGCTTACACCGTGTGCAGGTACCAGTTGTACTCAAGATCGGAAATCGACACTTCGAACTCGGCCAGTTCGCTTTCCTTGCAGGCCACGAAGATATCGATGTAGTCCGGGCTGATGTATTGGTTGAGGACTTCGCTGTCATCCAGCGCGCGCAGGGCATCGCGCAGGTTGTTCGGCAGGCTTTGCTCCAGCTGCTCGTAGGAGTTGCCTTCGATCGGCGCCTCGGGCTCGACCTTGTTGGTCAGGCCATGGTGAACGCCGGCAAGGATCGCCGCGAGCATCAGGTACGGGTTGGCATCGGCGCCGGCTACACGGTGCTCAAGGCGCACGTTTTCGCTGCTGTCGGTGGGCACGCGTACGGCCACGGTGCGGTTGTCCAGGCCCCAGCTCGGCGCATTGGGCACGTAGAACTGCGCACCGAAGCGGCGGTAGGAGTTGATGTTGGGGCACAGGAAGGCCATCGACGCCGGCATGGTTTCCAGCACGCCACCAATGGCGTGGCGCAGCGTATCGCTTTGCAGCGGATCGTCACTGGCGAAGATGTTCTTGCCGGTTTTCTTGTCCAGCAATGAAATGTGCACATGCAGGCCGTTGCCTGCCTGGCCCGGGTAGGGCTTGGCCATGAAGGTGGTGTCCATTTCATGGTCGTAGGCGATGTTCTTGATCAGGCGCTTGAGCAGGATCGCGTAATCGCAGGCCTTCAGCGGATCCGCCACGTGGTGCAAGTTGACCTCGAACTGCGCCGGGGCGCTTTCCTTGACGATGGCGTCGGCGGGCAGGCCCTGTTCCTTGGCCGCTTCGAGCATGTCCTGCAAGCAGTCGGCGTACTCGTCGAGGTCGTCGATCAGGTACACCTGGGTCGACTGCGGGCGCTTGCCGGAGATCGGCGAGCGCGGCGGCTGTGGGCGGCCGTTGAGGTTGTCCTGGTCGATCAGGTAGAACTCCAGTTCGAACGCGGCGCAGATAGTCAGGCCCAGGTCGTCGAACTTGCTCACCACCTGGCGCAGCACTTCACGCGGGTCGGCGAAGAACGGCTGGCCATCCAGCTCGTGCATGGTCATCAGCAGCTGGGCGGTGGGGCGCTTTTGCCACGGCTCGTCCGACAGCGTGCCGGGGATCGGGAAACAGATGCGGTCGGCGTCGCCGATGTCCAGGCCAAGGCCGGTGCTTTCGACAGTGGAACCGTTGATATCAAGGGCGAACAGCGATGCGGGCAGGTTGATGCCCTTCTCGTACACCTTGTGCAGGCTGGCCCGCTCGATGCGCTTGCCACGTACCACGCCATTCATGTCGGAGATCAGCAGGTCTACGTACTGCGTGTCCGGATGGGCCTGGAGGAAGTCATTCATCTCGCTGGAAGAACTGGCGCACGGGGTTACCGACGTCATGGTGTACATCCTTTGATGTGCTGCGGCGATGTGGGGATACGGCTGGCGCCTCACGGGCGACGATGGTTGCAGCTGTTGTTGTTTTCACTTTCCCATCGTGGGGACTGGTTACCCGACCGGGCGCATTGATTCCGGGGGGCCGTTTCACTATAAAATGGCCCAGACGCAACAGACATTGGCAATTTGGCAAGCAGAGCGTGCATCAATGCAATATCAGATAACCCACGCAGACCTCTCTCTGGTCCTGGCACTGGAACGTGGCCGCTCGCTGGCCAAAGCCGCCGAACTGCTCAAAGTCGACGTTTCGACCGTATTCCGCTCGATCCGCCGATTGGAGTCGGCGCTGGGCACCGCCTTGTTCGTCAAGAGCCGAAAGGGCTATCTGCCGACTGACACCGCCCAGGCCTTGGCCGAGCAGGCCGAACGTGCCGAGCAGGCGCTGGAAGCGGCGCGCATTGCCATGACCAGTGGCGAGCAAGTGGTCAGCGGCACGGTGCGCCTGACCTGCACGGAGGCGGTGATGCACAGCCTGTTGCTGCCCGCACTGGCCGAGTTCATGTCCAACTACCCGGCCTTGTCGCTGGAGATGGGCACCTCCAACACCTTCGCCAACCTCAGCCGGCGCGACGCCGACATCGCCCTGCGCCTGACCAATACGCCACCGGAGCACCTGGTGGGCCGCAACCTGGGTTCGACCTCCTATGTGGTCTGCGGCCAGCCACAGTGGCGCGAGCGCCTCAGCGAGTCCCCCGCCAGCGTGCCGTGGATCGCACCAGACGACTCGATGCAGGACCACCCTACGGTGGTCTGGCGCAACCAGCAACACCCGGGCCTGAGCCCGCGCTACCAGTGCAGCAGCATGTCGACCATCGCCCAGTTGGTAATGGCCGGCCTGGGCGTGGCAGCACTGCCGGACTACATGGTGCATGCGCTGCCCGGGGTGGATGCACTCAGCGGCCCCCTGCCCGGCTGCGACACTCAGCTGTGGTTGCTGACCCGGCCGGATTGCCGGGCGTTGCGCTCGGTGCAGACCTTGTTCGAAGAGCTGACCCCGCGGTTGCGTGACGCGATGCTCTGAGGTTATCGTCAGGCTCATGCACTGAGGGTGTCTGTTCCGGCCCTTTCGCGGGTAAACCCGCCGCTACAAGCTACGCGGCCACTGTAGGAGCGGGTTCACCCGCGAAGAAGGCATCGCTGGTTTTGCAGGTACCGCCCGGCAAAACAGCGCTTCCCTATTGGCTGGTGAATTTTTATACTATCGAGTCCGCCTGCCCATTAATGGGCTGCACGCCCACCGCAATTGCTACTGAGGAAGACCATGGCCCGCGTAACTGTTGAAGACTGCCTGGAACACGTGGATAACCGCTTTGAGCTGGTCATGCTCTCGACCAAGCGCGCTCGCCAGCTGGCGACCGGCGGCAAAGAGCCACGCGTTGCGTGGGAAAACGACAAGCCAACCGTTGTTGCCCTGCGTGAAATTGCCGAAGGCATCGTCACCAACGAGTTCATCGCCGCTGAAGAGATCGTCACCGAGGATCCGGTGTTCGCCGCGTTCGAGGACGAGAACAACGAGGCTGTCTGATTGATGCCAGGTCGACGTCGTACGGCGCAAGGCCCTCTTCCTCGGCAGGAGGTGAACCCATGCCGGGTATAGAAGCCTTGGCCGAACGGCTTTCGACCTATCTTGGCCCCGAACAGGTCAACCTGGTTCGGCGTGCCTATTTCTACGCCGAACAGGCCCACGATGGGCAACGCCGCCGCAGTGGCGAGCCCTACGTGACCCACCCGCTGGCCGTGGCCAGCATCCTCGCCGACATGCACATGGACCATCAGAGCCTGATGGCGGCCATGCTGCACGATGTGATCGAAGACACCGGCATCGCCAAGGAAGCCCTCAGCCAGCAGTTTGGCGAGACCGTGGCCGAATTGGTCGATGGGGTCAGCAAGCTGACCCAGATGAATTTCGAGACCAAGGCCGAGGCGCAGGCGGAAAACTTCCAGAAGATGGCCATGGCCATGGCCCGCGATATCCGCGTGATCCTGGTCAAGCTGGCCGACCGCCTGCACAACATGCGCACCCTGGAAGTGCTGTCTGGCGAAAAGCGCCGGCGCATTGCCAAGGAAACCCTCGAGATCTACGCCCCCATCGCAAACCGCCTGGGGATGCACACCGTGCGCGTAGAGTTCGAAGACCTTGGCTTCAAGGCCATGCACCCGATGCGCTCGTCGCTGATTCATCGTGCAGTGAAGAGCGCGCGCGGCAACCGCAAAGAGATCGTCGCCAAGATCGAGCACTCGCTGGCCAACTGCCTGGCCGCCGACGGCATCGAGGGCGAAGTCAGCGGTCGGCAGAAACACCTCTATGGCATCTACAAGAAGATGCGCGGCAAGCGCCGTGCCTTCAACGAGATCATGGACGTGTATGCCTTCCGCATCATCGTCGACAAGGTTGACACCTGTTACCGCGTGCTCGGCGCCGTACACAACCTGTACAAGCCGCTGCCCGGACGCTTCAAGGATTACATCGCGATCCCCAAGGCCAACGGCTACCAGTCGTTGCACACCACCCTGTTCGGCATGCACGGCGTGCCCATCGAAATCCAGATTCGCACCCGCGAAATGGAAGAGATGGCCAACAACGGCATCGCCGCGCACTGGCTGTACAAGTCAAACGACGACGAGCAGCCCAAGGGCAGCCACGCGCGCGCCCGCCAGTGGGTCAAGGGTATCCTTGAACTGCAGCAACGTGCCGGCAACTCCCTGGAATTCATCGAGAGCGTGAAGATCGACCTGTTCCCGGACGAGGTCTACGTGTTCACGCCCAAAGGCCGGATCATGGAGTTGCCCAAAGGCTCCACGGCCGTCGACTTCGCCTACGCGGTGCACACCGACGTCGGCAACAGTTGCATCGCGTGCCGCATCAACCGCCGCCTGGCGCCGCTGTCCGAACCGCTGCAAAGCGGCTCGACAGTGGAAATCGTCAGCGCCCCGGGCGCTCGGCCAAACCCGGCATGGCTCAACTTTGTGGTCTCGGGCAAGGCACGCACGAATATCCGCCACGCGCTCAAGCAACAGCGCCGCTCGGAGTCCATCAGCCTGGGCGAGCGCCTGCTGAACAAGGTACTCACTGGCTTCGACAGCAGCCTGGAGAAAATCCCCCAGGAACGCATCCAGTCTATTCTCGCCGAGTACCGCCTGGAGCTCATAGAAGACCTGCTCGAAGACATCGGCCTGGGCAACCGCATGGCCTACGTGGTCGCGCGCCGCCTGCTGTCGGCCGAAGGCGAACAGCTGCCGGCGCCAGAAGGCCCACTGGCGATCCGCGGCACCGAAGGCCTGGTGCTCAGCTACGCCAAGTGCTGCACGCCGATCCCGGGTGACCCGATTGTCGGCCACCTGTCGGCCGGCAAGGGCATGGTCGTGCACCTGGAGAACTGCCGCAACATCAGTGAAATCCGCCACAACCCCGAAAAGTGCGTGCAACTCTCCTGGGCCAAGGACATCACTGGCGAGTTCAATGTCGAACTGCGTGTCGAACTGGAACACCAGCGCGGGCTGATCGCCCTGCTGGCCAGCAGCGTCAACGCCGCCGACGGCAACATTGAGAAGATCAGCATGGACGAACGCGACGGCCGTATCAGCGTGGTCCAACTGGTGGTCAGCGTGCACGACCGCGTGCACCTGGCGCGTGTGATCAAGAAGCTGCGTACCCTGACCGGTGTGGTCCGCATCACCCGCATGCGTACGTAGTCCGCCAACCGCAAGGAGTCATCATGAGCAAAACCGTCATCAACAGCGACAAGGCCCCTGCCGCCATCGGCACCTACTCGCAGGCGATCAAGGCCGGCAACACCGTGTACATGTCGGGCCAAATCCCTCTGGACCCGAAGACCATGGAGCTGGTCGAAGGCTTCGAAGCCCAGACCGTGCAGGTGTTCGAGAACCTCAAGGCCGTGGCTGAAGCTGCTGGCGGTTCGTTCAAGGACATCGTGAAACTGAACATCTTCCTCACCGACCTGAGCCACTTCGCCAAGGTAAACGAGGTGATGGGCCGCTACTTCGAACAGCCCTACCCGGCCCGCGCCGCCATCGGCGTTGCCGCACTGCCGAAAGGCGCCCAGGTCGAAATGGACGCCATCCTGGTCATCGAATGATGCCCTGGTGACGGGCCCTGCCCGTCACCCTCCTTCCTCTGCAAGGTTACCCCGTCATGCGTCAAGCACTGCCCTTCGCGCTGGCAGCCCTGCTACTGGGCGGCTGCACCAGCCACAAACCCGAAGATTTCAACGGCATCTGGATCAACCAGGAAGCCATCACTGCGGCGGTCAAAGCCGGCAGCCTGCGCCAGGCGCTGAATGAGCACGGCCCAGTGTTCGAGTGGAAGCTCGACGTGGCCAATCAGCAAGCTAGCTATAGCAATGGTTTCGAGGCCGCCGACGGCCAGCTGAGCGCCAATGAAAAGCAATGGCAGGCCCGTTTCCAAGGCGGCCAGACCGAGCAGCTTTCGCTCGATGGCGACGAGCTGCTGGCCGTCGACCAGAACGGCACCAAGCAAACCTTCGTGCGCGCCAAGGCGCAGGCTGCAGCCAATGCACCACTGGGCAGCAGCTTCGAGAAAGCGCTTTACCAGGCCTACCTGGGTGGTAACTGGAAGATCGTCGAAGGCCAAGGCAAGGGCGCCAGCGTGCGCTTCAGCGACACCGGCAACGTCACCGGCCTACCGGGGCCGGACCGCTTCGCCCTGTGCCTGGCGGGTGATTGCGCGACCATGGGTGGCAACAATGACAGCCTGTGGCTGGAGCGCAACCAGCGTGGTGCACCGTTCATCATCAAGCGCGATGGTGACAAGCTGGAGATTTTCCAGGCAGTGAACCGTGCACAGCCGGATGAAATGCCAGAGCTGGCAGCGGGCAAGCGTCAGTGGACGCTGGAGCGCAGCTGAGATGATGCGCGGTCCCTGTAGGATCGGGTTTACCCGCGAAGAAGACACCGCGGTGGATGGCACGGGCTTCGCCCGTGTTCGCGGGCAAGCCCGCTCCCACAGGGATCGCGCCAGCTTTTAGAAATTGAGCAAGACAGTTGCTCCCACAAGGCATCGCGCCAGTTGCCAGCTAGGCTTTTCCTGCCAGGATCGCGGCGTAGCCTTCCTTGTAGCTCGGATATACCGGCGCCCAACCCAGCGCCCGCGCCCGGGCATTGCTGCAACGCTTGCTACCAGTACGCCGCACCCGCTGCTCATCGGACCATTCGGTAACGCCCATATACGCCCGCAGCCAGGCCACCACATCGGCCAGCGGCGCCGGGTCATCATCGACGCCAATGTAGCAGTCGTCTAGAGCCTTGCCATCAGCATCGGCCTGCAGCAGAAACGCCAGCAGGCTGGCGGCATCTTCGGCATGAATGCGGTTGCCATACAGCGGCGGCTCCTCGGCAACGCGGTAACCCTGACGCACCTGGCTCAGCAACCACTCGCGCCCTGGGCCATAGATACCGGTCAGGCGGACCACGCTCGCCGGGATGCCGCTGGCCAGTGCCAACCGTTCAGCCTCCAGCATCACCCGTCCGGAATAGCCCTCGGGCTCGGTGGCAGCGCCCTCAGCTATCCACTCGCCGTCCTTCTGCGCATACACGCTGCTGCTGGAGACGAACAATAGCCGGCGCGGGCGTTGGCCACGCTCGGCCAACCAGGCCAACACATGGCGCAAACCATCGACATAGGCTGCCTGGTAACCCGCCTCATCGTGCTGGCTGGCCGCCACGCAGTACACAAGGTAGTCCAGCGGGCCCTGTGGCCAGGCCTGCGGTATCGACGGTTCGGCCAAATCTGCGGCAACCGGCTGAACCCCTGCGGGCAGCTGACCAACAGAACGGCGCAGGCCGCTCACCTGCCAGCCTTTAGCCAACATCTGCCTGGCCAGACGCCCACCCACATCACCACAACCCACCACCATCACGGAAAGGTCTGACATCTCTAAACTCCCTAGACCAATTAATCAGCTTGGCCACGCTACACGATGGGCGGCTAGACCATAGGCGAAAAAAGCTACAATATTACTTTTGTTAACAAGAATTACTTGCAATAATGACCGCCAAATTGTTCTCGGCCTACATCGAGGCCTTGGAGAACGCTCACTTTTTTCTTCATCAGGTCCGGCCAGCATGACACGTACTCAACCTTCCGCTTCGCCAACCCCGTCGCGCGCCTGGCGCGCCATCGCCGCGCTGACAGTTAGCCTGGTGCTGGCCCCGGTGGCCATGGCCGATGAGCCAACCACCAACGCCGCCACACCTGCTGCTGCCACTGCCCCGGCCGCACCTGCTGCTGCCCCGGCGGATGCTCCGGCGCCTGATGCCACTGCCAGCAACCCGGCCGCAGCAGACCCGAGCGTTCAAGCCCTGGTCGAAGACACCTCGCTGGGAATGGCCCATGACCTGTCCCCATGGGGCATGTACAAGAACGCCGACATCGTGGTGAAGATCGTCATGATCGGCCTGGCCATCGCCTCCATCATCACCTGGACCATCTGGATTGCCAAAGGCTTCGAGCTGATGGGCGCCAAGCGTCGCCTGCGTGGTGAAATCGCCCAGCTGAAGAAGTCCACCACCCTGAAAGAAGCCAGCGAGGTCACCAACAAGGAAGGCACCCTGGCCCACACCCTGGTCCACGACGCCCTCGAAGAGATGCGTCTTTCGGCTAACGCTCGCGAAAAAGAAGGTATCAAGGAACGCGTCAGCTTCCGTCTGGAGCGCCTGGTGCATGCCAGCGGCCGTACCATGAGCAGCGGCACCGGCGTCCTCGCGACCATCGGTTCCACCGCGCCGTTCGTCGGCCTGTTCGGTACCGTATGGGGCATCATGAACAGCTTCATCGGCATCGCCAAGACCCAGACCACCAACCTGGCCGTCGTTGCCCCAGGTATCGCCGAAGCGCTGCTGGCCACTGCTCTGGGCCTGGTCGCGGCAATCCCGGCCGTGGTCATCTACAACGTCTTCGCCCGCTCCATTGCCGGTTACAAGGCGCAGGTGTCCGATGCCTCCGCCCAGGTACTGCTGCTGGTCAGCCGTGATCTGGACCACCAGGGTAGCGAGCGCGCCGCCCCGCACATGGTGAAAGTGGGGTAAGCCATGGGCCTGCATCTCAACGAAGGTGGCGACGACCTCGCCGAAAACCACGAAATCAACGTTACGCCGTTCATCGACGTGATGCTGGTGCTGCTGATCATCTTCATGGTCGCCGCTCCCTTGGCTACGGTCGACATCAAGGTCGACCTGCCGGCCTCAACCGCCAAACCGGCGCCAAGGCCGGAGAAACCGGTGTTCGTCAGCGTCAAGGCCGACCAGAAGCTGTATGTCGGCGACGATCAGGTTGCTGCACCCGACCAGCTTGGCCCGATGCTCGACGCCAAGACCAAGGGTGACAAGGAAACCACCATCTTTTTCCAGGCTGACAAAGGCGTGGATTACGGCGACCTGATGGAAGTGATGAACAACATGCGCGCGGCCGGCTACCTGAAAGTCGGTCTGGTAGGTCTCGAGACGGCAGCCAAGAAATGATGAAAACGCGCTCTAACATGGCGCGCTACGGTGGCAGCCTGGCGATCGTGCTGGGTGTGCACGTGGTCGCCGTGCTGCTGACGCTCAACTGGTCGGTGCCACAGGCCATCGAGCTGCCCCCGGCAGCGATGATGGTCGAACTGGCACCGTTGCCGGAGCCTGCGCCACCACCACCCCCAAAGGCAGCTCCGCAGCCACCGGCCCCGGTCGAGGAACCACCGTTGCCGAAGCTGGCAGAAGCGCCCAAGCCCAAGATCGCCATCCCCAAGCCGCCCAAGCCGAAGGCCAAGCCCCAGCCGCCCAAGCCCGAGAAAAAGCCTGAGCCGCCGAAGGAAGCACCGCCCACCGAGCAAACGGTGGACGCACCGCCCAGCAACTCGCCACCGCAGAAGTCCGCGGCACCGGCACCGAGCATTGCGTCCAACAGCAACGCCTTGCCAACCTGGCAGAGCGACCTGCTGCGCCACCTTGCCAAGTACAAGCGTTACCCGGAAGACGCGCGCCGTCGCGGCCTGCAAGGCATGAACCGCCTGCGCTTCGTGGTCGACGCCGAAGGCAAGGTCGTGTCGTACTCCATGGCCGGTGGCTCGGGCAGTGCCGCACTGGACCGGGCGACCCTGGAAATGATCCGTCGGGCCGGCACGGTACCCAAGCCGCCACCCGAGTTGCTGAACAATGGCACGATTGAAGTCGTGGCACCGTTCGTCTACTCACTGGACCGCCGCTAAGACTTTTGTTTCTGTCACAATTCGGCAAGTCTGATAACGTGCGTCTATCAATTGCAGCCGCTATGCTGGGCTCGCAACTTCATGGACGCACGTTATGACCCTCACAGAATTACGCTACATCGTCACACTCGCCCAGGAACAGCACTTCGGCCATGCCGCCGAGCGCTGTCATGTGAGCCAACCCACCCTGTCGGTCGGTGTGAAGAAGCTCGAGGACGAGCTTGGCGTTCTGATCTTCGAGCGCAGCAAAAGCGCAGTCCGTCTGACCCCGGTCGGCGAAAACATCGTCGCCCAAGCGCAGAAGGTACTGGAGCAGGCCCAAGGCATTCGCGAGCTGGCCCAGGCCGGCAAAAATCAGCTGACCGCTCCGCTCAAGGTCGGCGCTATCTACACCGTCGGCCCCTACCTGTTCCCGCACCTGATCCCGCAGTTGCACCGCGTAGCGCCGCAAATGCCGCTGTACATCGAAGAAAACTTCACCCACGTACTGCGCGAAAAGCTGCGCAATGGTGAACTGGACGCGGTGATCATCGCCCTGCCGTTCAACGAAGCCGACGTGCTGACGCTACCGCTATACGACGAACCGTTCTGCGCCCTGATGCCTGCCGACCACCCATGGACGGCGAAGAAGACCATCGACACCGCCATGCTCAACGACAAGAGCCTGCTGCTGCTTGGTGAGGGCCACTGCTTCCGTGACCAGGTACTGGAAGCCTGCCCTACCCTGAACAAGGGGGGTGAAGGCTCACGGCACACCACGGTTGAGTCCAGCTCGCTGGAAACCATCCGTCACATGGTGGCTTCCGGCCTTGGCGTATCGATCTTGCCGCTGTCGGCAGTGCACAGCCATCACTATGCCCCCGGCGTCATCGAAGTGCGCCCGCTGACGGCACCGGCACCGTTCCGCACGGTCGCCATCGCCTGGCGCGCCAGCTTCCCGCGGCCAAAGGCCATCGAGATCCTCGCCGATTCGATCCGCCTGTGCTCGGTCGCCAAAAACCCTGCGGAACAACCGGCCTGAGTCATGAGTGAGCTGTCGAAGGTCCCGGTCACAGTACTGAAAGGCGTGGGCGAGGCTATGGCGGAGAAACTCGCCAAGGTCGGCCTGGAAAACCTGCAGGACGTGTTGTTCCACCTGCCCCTGCGCTACCAGGACCGTACGCGTGTGGTGCCAATCGGCCAACTGCGTCCCGGCCAGGACGCGGTTATCGAGGGTGTGGTCAGTGGTGCCGATGTGACCATGGGCAAGCGCCGCAGCCTGGTGGTGCGCCTGGGCGACGGCAGCGGTGTGCTGACATTGCGCTTCTACCACTTCAGCAACGCGCAGAAGGAGGGCCTGAAGCGGGGCACCCACCTGCGCTGCTACGGAGAAGCCCGCCCCGGCGCTTCGGGCCTGGAGATCTACCACCCGGAGTACCGTGCGCTGAACGGCAACGAGCCACCACCACCGGTGGAACAGACCCTGACGCCGATCTACCCGTCCACCGAAGGCCTTACCCAGCAACGCCTGCGCCTGTTGTGCCAGCAGAGCCTTGCGCTGCTTGGCCCGCGTAGCCTGCCCGACTGGCTGCCTGACGAGCTTGCCCGGGACTACCAGCTGGCACCCTTGGACGAAGCCATCCGCTACCTGCACAACCCGCCGGCCGATGCTGACCTCGACGAGCTCGCCGAAGGCCAGCACTGGGCTCAACACCGCCTGGCCTTCGAAGAGTTGCTGACCCATCAGCTGTCGCAGCAACGCCTGCGCGAAAGCCTGCGCAGCCTGCGTGCGCCGGTACTGCCCAAGGCCACGCGCCTGCAGGCGCAATACCTGGCTAACCTGGGCTTCCAGCCGACCGGCGCGCAGCAGCGGGTAGCCAACGAAATTGCCTACGACCTTAGCCAGCACGAACCGATGATGCGTCTGGTGCAGGGCGACGTGGGTGCCGGCAAGACCGTTGTCGCTGCACTGGCGGCGTTGCAGGCGCTGGAGGCGGGCTACCAGGTGGCATTGATGGCACCCACCGAGATTCTCGCCGAGCAGCACTACATTACCTTCAAGCGCTGGCTGGAACCGCTGGGCATCGAAGTCGCCTGGCTAGCCGGTAAACTCAAGGGCAAGGCCCGGGCCGCCTCCCTGGAGCAGATCGCCAACGGCGCACCCATGGTGGTCGGCACCCACGCACTGTTCCAGGAAGAGGTAAGGTTCAAGCACCTGGCCCTTGCGATCATCGACGAACAGCACAGGTTCGGCGTGCAGCAACGCCTGGCCCTGCGCAGGAAGGGCGTGTCCGGCGAGCTGTGCCCGCACCAACTGATCATGACCGCCACGCCTATTCCGCGCACCCTGGCCATGAGCGCCTACGCCGACCTGGACACCTCGGTGCTCGACGAATTGCCGCCAGGGCGTACGCCGGTGAACACCGTGCTGGTGGCCGACAGCCGCCGCTTCGAAGTGGTCGAGCGGGTACGCGCCGCCTGCGCCGAGGGGCGCCAGGCCTATTGGGTATGCACGCTGATCGAAGAGTCCGAAGAACTCACCTGCCAGGCCGCCGAAAGCACCTATGAGGAGCTTGGCAGTGCGCTGGGTGAACTGAAGGTGGGGTTGATCCATGGGCGCATGAAACCGGCAGAAAAAGCCGAGATCATGGCCGAGTTCAAGGCTGGCAACCTGCAGCTTCTGGTCGCCACCACGGTCATCGAGGTGGGCGTGGACGTGCCCAACGCCAGCCTGATGATCATCGAGAACCCCGAGCGCCTGGGCCTTGCGCAGTTGCACCAGCTGCGTGGCAGGGTTGGCCGGGGCAGCGCCGTGAGCCATTGCGTGCTGCTGTACCACCCGCCGCTGTCGCAGATCGGCCGCGAGCGCTTGGGGATCATGCGAGAGACCAACGACGGCTTCATCATCGCCGAAAAAGACCTTGAACTGCGTGGCCCGGGCGAGATGCTCGGCACCCGCCAGACCGGTCTGCTGCAGTTCAAGGTCGCCGACCTGATGCGCGACGCCGACCTGCTGCCGGCCGTGCGCGACGCGGCCCAGGCTCTGGTATCACGCTGGCCGGAACACGTCAGCCCGCTGCTGGACCGCTGGCTGCGCCACGGCCAACAATATGGCCAAGTGTGACGCTAGTCCCAGAATGGATCCAGATTTGCTCGCAGGCTGGTTATACTTCGCGTTTAAAAGATACAGTGGATACGGACCATGACTGAAGTTGCCCTGGACACCGCAACCCCACACGCCCCCTCCGTCATCAGGCTGCTGCTCGACAAACTCGGCGTGCCCTACCGCCAGGTGGTCGAACACTCGCACCTGCCTGCGGCTTCGCGGGTGCAGGCTGTCCTTCTCGACGACGAGGTCGGCGCCCTCATGGTGCTGTTCCCGCAGAGCCACCTGCTGGACCTCAACCGGCTGGCCGAGCTGACCGGGCGCAAGCTGACCGCCGTGTCGGTGCCGCGCCTGAAGCAGATGCTCGACAAGCACCACCTCAAGGCCCTGCCGGGCATCCCGGCGCTGACCAGCTCGCCATGTCAGTACGAAAAGAGCCTGCTCGACGCTGAAACTGTCTTTATCCAGTCAGGCGAAGCCGGCCTGTTGCTGGAAATCGAACGCGCACACTTCAAGCGCATGCTGGCCAAGGCCAGCGCCAGCAGCTTCGGCCAGCAAGTCGAAGCGATCAGTCCCAATCTCGACCGCCCCGATGACGACACCCGGGAAATCACCGATGCGGTCCAGGCCTTCACTGCCCGACGCATTCAGAAACGCCTGGAAGAAACCATCGAAATTCCACCGCTCGCCGACACCGCGCAGAAGATCATCAAGCTGCGGGTAGATCCCAACGCCAGCATCGACGACATCACCGGCGTGGTCGAAACCGACCCGGCGCTGGCGGCACAGGTGGTGAGCTGGGCTGCATCGCCCTACTACGGTTCGCCAGGCAAGATCCGCTCGGTGGAAGACGCCATCGTGCGTGTGCTGGGTTTCGACCTGGTGATCAACCTGGCCCTGGGCCTGGCGCTGGGCAAGACCTTGAGCCTACCCAAAGACCAACCGCAGCAGGCCACGCCCTACTGGCAACAATCGATCTACACCGCCGCGATCATCGAAGGCCTCACCCGCGCCATGCCTCGTGCAGAACGCCCCGAGGCCGGGCTGACCTACCTGGCCGGGCTACTGCACAACTTCGGCTACCTGCTGCTGGCGCACGTGTTCCCGCCGCACTTCTCGCTGATTTGCCGCCACCTTGAGGTCAACCCGCATTTGAACCACACCTATGTGGAGCAACACTTGCTGGGCATCAGCCGCGAACAGATCGGTGCCTGGCTGATGAAGCTGTGGGACATGCCAGAAGAGCTGTCGACTGCCTTGCGCTTCCAGCACGATCCGGCCTACGACGGCGAATATTTCGCGTTCCCCAACTTGGTGTGCCTGGCCACCCGCCTGCTGCGCTCGCGAGGTATAGGCTCAGGGCCGCAGGAAGAGATACCTGACGAACTGCTGGAACGCCTGAGCATTACCCGGGACAAGGCCGAGGATGTGGTGAACAAGGTGCTCGAGGCCGAGAACCTGTTGCGTGAGCTGGCTTCGCAGTTCCATGCACCGCATTAAGCATTAACACATAGCCTGCGGGAGCAACTGTCTTGCTCAATTTCTAACAGCTGGCGCGATTTTGGACTGTGGGAGCGGGCTTGCCCGCGAACACCGGCGAAGCCGGTGCCATGCACCGCGTCGCTTGTTTCGCGGGCACGCCCGCTCCCACAGGTAAAGCGTCATCATCCCCGTCGGGCTTCAGCCTTTCTTCTTTGGTTTCAGGTATTTCATCAACCCCTGGAACCACATCACCAGCGCCGGGTTGCCCTTGATCTGGATGTGCTTGTCCTGAATCCCTTGCATGAACGCCAGCTGCTTGTTACCCGCCTGCATGGTGGCGAAGCCATAGGCGGCGTCCTTGAAGGCAATGGCGAATGCCGGCTGTGGGTGCGCGCCGCCCTTGCTGCTGATGCGCTCGTTGTTGACGATGAAGTGCCGGGCGACCTTGCCGTCCAGGGTCTGCATCTGGAACACCAGGTCCTTGCCCTTGAGCTGCTGCTGGAATGCGGGGTTATTACGGCTGGCCCTGGCCATCAACAGCCCCATGGCCCAGAGAAGAAAGCGGAACTTCATCAACGCGCCTCGAATGAAAAGTGACTAAGGCGCGCAGTTTATCCTTTTCCAGAACTATTTATGCAAGTTCGAAACATTTTGCCTGCAGAAAGCACAACGGGCGCCTTGGGGCGCCCGCTTGGCCGACACTGGGTTGTCAGAGAGCGATCACTTGCCTTTCTTGGCTGGCTTGGCGGGGGCGTTAACGCTGTCACGCAGGTTCTTGCCAGGCTTGAAGGCCACGGTATTGCTGGCCTTGATCTTGACCGGTTCCCCAGTTTGCGGGTTCTTGCCGGTACGCGCACCGCGATGACGTTTTTCGAAGGTGCCGAAACCGACCAGGGTCACGGTGTCCTTGTCCAGGGCACCGGTGATGCTGTCGAGAATCGCGTTCAAAACCTGATTGGCCTTTTCCTTGGTCAGATCAGCCTTATCGGCGATGACGGCGGCGAGTTCTGGTTTGCGCATAGTGAAGCCTCTTTGACGGAATTCTTGTTGTTATGCCGTGCTGCCTCTGGGAGCAGCGCTCAAGGCACCGCAGGCTCTAATCTGCGGCAGACGGGAGTGAGAATGGCACGAGCTCAGGGGCCGCGCCAGTATCTGGGCGGCCATTGTGCAGGCAACAACAGGATAAATCCGACAGAACGCGCGCTATTTACGCCATAACCGGTGGCAACTGACGATTCAGCGCCAGCTTCTCCATCACCGCCGCTCCGGTCAGGGCGTAGCCCAGCAGCTTGCCGTCGGCATCAAGGCAGAGCACCTTGAGGTCACTGCCCTGCCCCTCTACCTGCCAGATGCCTTCGCAGCCCTGTGGCGCTGGCGAGACCACCAGCGGACAGGCCGGGGTTTTCACGGTGATAGGCATCGGCCCGTAGGAAACTGCCGTCGGCTTGCCGGCCAGGGTTTGCGCCAGCGCCCGGGCACAGCTCATCAGCGGCATCACGTACAGCAGGTTGATGCCATCGACTTCGGCACAGTCGCCAAGGGCAAAGATGTTGGCGTGTGAAGTACGTAGCTCGCGGTCTACGCTTACGCCACGGTTGGTCTGCAGGCCGGCCGCGGCAGCCAGGTCGGTACGTGGGCGCAGGCCGATGGCCGAAACCACCAGGTCGCAGGCGATCACGCTGCCGTCCGACAGGTGCGCCTCCAGGCCTTGAGTCACCTGCTGAAGACGGGTCAGCACCGGCCCCAGGTGGAAGCGTACACCCAGGCCCTCCAGCCCACCCTGCACAGCCGCCGCAGCGGCCGGGTGCAGCAGGGTCGGCATGATCTGTTCACACGGCGCCACAACGTCGACCTTGAAGCCGCCCAGGCTCATGTCGTTTGCGAATTCGCAGCCGATCAGGCCGGCACCGAGGATCAGTACACGCTGCTTGCCAGCGGCGGCAGCACGGAAGCGTGCGTAGTCTTCCAGGTCGTTGATCGGGAATACCAGATGGCCGCCGTCACCCTCGATCGGCACCTGTACGGTCTGCGCCCCCCAGGCCAGCACCAGGTCGCGGTATTCCACGGCCTCTTCGCCGATCCACAGCCGCTTGTGGCCCGGGTCGATGCCGCTGATACGGGTATGGGTACGGATCTCGGCGTTCAATTGCTCGGCCATGGCGCCCGCCTCGGCCATGCACAGGCCGTCGGCGTCCTTCTGCTTGGCAAAGCCCATGGAAAGCATCGGCTTGGAGTACGAACGACCATCGTCGGCGGTGATCAGCAACAGCGGCGTCTGCGCATCGAGCTTGCGAAATTCACGGGCCAGGTTGTAGCCCGCAAGGCCGGTACCGATGATTACCACAGGGGACGTCATGTCGTGCTTTCCTCGATTAACCGATGGAGATCATTTCAAAGTCGCTTTTGCCGACACCGCAGTCGGGGCACAGCCAGTCTTCAGGCACATCCTCCCAACGGGTGCCGGGGGCGATGCCGTCGTCGGGCCAGCCTTCGGCTTCGTCGTAGATCAGGCCACAGACAATACATTGCCACTTTTTCATCAGGTCTATTTCCTCGGTTCAGGCTGGGGCTTGTGTTGCTGCTGATGGCCTCTTCGCGGGCAAGCCGCTCCTACAGTGACCGCGCAGGCCTGGCGGGCTTGCCCGCGCACAGGGCCAGCGCGCAATGCGTGGGGGCTTTGTAGCGGCCCTGCCGCCAGTATGCAAGCAGTTGGGGCAATCATGCTAAGCTCGCCGCCTCTCTGGCTGTAACAAAGCATACCGACGTGTCGTACGAATCCCCGCAAGCAGCCGCTGTCGCGTGGCTGCCGTATTCACAGCTGGCGACCGACATCGACCAGCCCACCCTTGACTGGCTGTTCGACGAGGGCTCGCTGACCCGCCGCCTGACCCGTCTGTCCATTGATCACTTTTCCGTCACCCCGTTGTTCGAGGGCTGGCAGCCGCTGCGCGATGACGAATGCCAGGCGCTGGGCATCGCTGCCGGCGCCGAAGGCTGGGTGCGCGAAGTGTATCTGCGCGGCCATGGCCAACCTTGGGTATTCGCCCGCAGCGTGGCCAGCCGCAGCGCCCTGGAACGTGGTGGCCTGGACCTGGAAACCTTGGGCAGCCGCTCGCTGGGCGAGCTGCTGTTCTGCGACCAGGCGTTCATCCGTCATCCACTCGAAGTGTGCACTTATCCACAGGCCTGGCTGCCGTCCGAAGCTGCACATGCGGCGCTTTGGGGCCGCCGCTCGCGCTTCGAGCGCAACGGCCTGGACCTGCTGGTGGCAGAAGTGTTCCTGCCGGCATTGTGGCAAGCGGCCAAGGAGGAAAACCGCTGATGTACCTGCAACTGCTCAAGTCGCTCAACCGCCTGCACCCACGGGCCTGGGACTTCGTCCAGCTCAGCCGCATGGACCGGCCGATAGGCATCTACCTGCTGTTGTGGCCGACCCTGTCGGCAGTGTGGATTGCCGGCAATGGGTCACCCACCCTGGCCAATGTGCTCATCTTCGGCCTTGGTGTGGTGCTGATGCGCGCGGCCGGCTGCTGCATCAACGACTTTGCCGACCGCAAGGTTGACGGCCACGTCAAGCGCACAGCAGACCGCCCCTTGGCCAGCGGCCGGGTGCGGCCACGCGAGGCGCTGACACTGTTCGCGATTCTGGTCGGGGTGAGTTTCCTGCTGGTGCTGTGCACCAACAGCCGCACTGTCTGGCTGTCGTTCGGGGCGGTGGCCTTGGCGTTCTGCTACCCGTTCATGAAGCGCTACACCTACTACCCGCAGGTGGTGCTGGGGGCGGCGTATTCGTGGGGCATTCCCATGGCTTTCACAGCCGCTGGCGGTGAACTGCCGGCCGGCGCCTGGCTGCTGTATATCGCCAACCTGCTGTGGACGGTAGGCTACGACACCTACTACGCCATGGTCGACCGCGATGACGACCTGAAGATTGGCGTGAAATCCACCGCGATCCTGTTCGGCGACGCTGATCGCAGCATCATCCTGACCCTGCAGCTGCTGTCGCTGGGCTGCCTGTTGCTGGCCGGTAGCCGCTTCGACCTGGGTGGCTGGTTCCACCTTGGGTTGCTGGGTGCGGCGGCGTGCTTTGCCTGGGAATACTGGTCAACGCGCAAGCTGGACCGGGAATCGTGCTTCAAGGCATTTCTGCACAACCACTGGGCAGGGATGCTGGTGTTTATCGGAGTTGTGCTGGATTACGCGTTGCGCTGAGTAGTTTGGGGCCGCAAAGCGGCCCCTGCTATCTCATGGCTTGGCAACGTGCCAGACGTCTTTCATGCCGTCACCGGTCATGTCACCGGCCTTCTTGTCCTTGATGAAGGTATACAGCGGCTTGCCGTCGTAAGCCCACTGCATCGAACCGTCGTCACGCGTTACATGGGTCCATTTATCCTTCGGTGCTTCGTCTTCTTTCTTGACCATCAACGGTGGCCAGTTCTTGGCGCACTCGCCATTGCACATCGACTTGCCACCCGCATCCTTGTCAAAGGTGTACAGGGTCATGCCGGCATGATCGACCCACATGCCATCCTTCTCCATGGCATGGTGGGCCAACGCCACCCCCGGCAGCGCCAACGCAGTGAAAAGGGCCATCCAGCTCAGCGTATGTCGTGTCATTGGATTCACCATTGTTTCGGGGGGAAATGAGTTCGGATTGCCATCAAAGCGGCCCTCTGTAGCCTAGTTCAGTCACGGAATGTCGCCAGAACGGCCAACACCCTGTCACACAGCTGCAATAATTCCGTTATCTAATGCGGGCCAAGACACCGAATCCAGGAGAGGTTTTGAGCATGGTAGGCAGGAACATTCTGATCGTCGACGACGAAGCGCCCATTCGCGAGATGATCGCCGTTGCCCTAGAAATGGCCGGCTATGACTGCCTGGAAGCGGAAAACTCCCAACAGGCCCACGCGATCATCGTCGACCGCAAACCGGACCTGATCCTGCTCGACTGGATGCTGCCGGGCACCTCCGGCATCGAGCTGGCCCGCCGCCTGAAGCGCGACGAACTGACCGGCGATATCCCGATCATCATGCTCACCGCCAAGGGTGAAGAGGACAACAAGATCCAGGGCCTGGAAGTGGGCGCCGACGACTACATCACCAAGCCGTTCTCGCCGCGTGAACTGGTAGCGCGACTGAAAGCCGTGCTGCGCCGCACTGGCCCGAGCGACAGCGAGGCGCCGATCGAGGTCGGCGGCCTGCTGCTCGACCCGATCAGCCACCGTGTGACCATCGACGGCAAGCCGGCCGAGATGGGCCCTACCGAATACCGCCTGCTGCAGTTTTTCATGACCCACCAGGAGCGCGCCTATACCCGCGGCCAACTGCTGGATCAGGTGTGGGGCGGCAACGTCTATGTCGAGGAACGTACCGTCGACGTGCACATCCGTCGCCTGCGCAAGGCACTGGGTGAAGCTTACGAGAATCTGGTACAAACCGTCCGGGGCACTGGCTACCGTTTCTCGACCAAGAGCTGATCGAGTTCCCGAGCGCCAAGCTGCACGTCGTTGTACAAGGACCGTCAATTGAACCAGAACTGGCACGCAACCCTGATTCGCCATCTGCTGTTGCTGATTACCGTCTGCCTGATCGGCGGGCTGGTCAGCGGCTACTACGGCTGGAGCCTGGCCATTGGCCTGGCGCTCTATCTGGGCTGGACCCTCAAGCAACTGCTGCGCTTGCACGACTGGCTGCGCAATCACCAACCCGACGAAGCACCGCCCGATGGCTACGGCCTGTGGGGCGAGGTATTCGATAGCATCTACCACCTGCAACGCCGCGACCAGCGCGTACGGGGCCGCCTGCAGGCAGTGATCGACCGGGTGCAGGAGTCCACCGCTGCGCTGCGTGACGCGGTGATCATGCTCGACAGCGACGGCAACCTGGAATGGTGGAACCGCGCCGCCGAGACTCTGCTGGGCTTCAAGACCCCACAGGACGGCGGCCAGCAAGTGACCAATCTGGTGCGCCACCCGCTCTTCAAAGAGTACTTCGAGGCAGAAAACTACCTCGAACCGCTGGAAATCCCTTCGCCGATCAATGACCGCATGCGAGTGCAGTTGCACATCACCCGCTACGGCAACAATGAACACCTGATGCTGGTGCGCGATGTCACCCGCATTCACCAGCTGGAACAGATGCGCAAGGACTTCGTCGCCAACGTGTCCCACGAGCTGCGCACGCCGCTGACGGTAATCACCGGCTACCTGGAAACCCTGCTGGACAACGTCGAGGACGTGAACCCGCGGTGGAGCCGTGCCCTGCAGCAGATGAGCCAGCAAGGCTCGCGCATGCAAACCCTGCTCAACGATTTGTTGCTGCTGGCCAAACTGGAAGCCACCGATTACCCATCGGACAACCAGCCGGTGGCAGTCGATGCCCTGCTCGCCGCCATCAAGAACGACGCCCAGGCCTTGTCCGGGCCGCGCAACCAGCGCATCAGCCTGGAAGCGGCGCCTGGCGTCAAGCTGAAGGGCAGCGAGTCGGAACTGCGCAGTGCCTTTTCCAATCTGGTGTTTAACGCGGTCAAGTACACCCAGGACGAAGGCAACATCCGCATCCGCTGGTGGGTCGATGCCCAGGGCGCACACCTGTCGGTACAGGACTCGGGGGTGGGCATCGATGCCAAGCACTTGCCACGCCTGACCGAGCGCTTCTACCGGGTAGACTCCAGCCGTGCATCGAATACCGGCGGTACCGGGCTGGGGCTGGCAATCGTCAAGCATGTGCTGATGCGCCACCGCGGCAAGCTGGAAATCAGCAGTGTACCGGGGCATGGCAGCACCTTTACCTGTCACTTTCCGCCAGCACAATTGGCCAACGAAAAGGCTTGAGATTGGGGCTGCGGCGCAGCCCTTCGCGGGCATGCCGGCTGCCACTGGGCCCGCAATGAGTCCGCTGCCCTTTGCTTTTACAGCCCCAGCCGCTACATTGGATCCCCTGTGCCAGCAAAAGCTGGCACTTTTTTTCTCTCTATCTCAAAGACGGACCCCGAAAAAACTCCATCATGGACCCTTCCTCTGGTATTAGCCTCACCTCGCTATTCGCCGACTTCGGCATGATCATCTTTGCCTTACTGCTGGTGCTGCTCAACGGCTTCTTCGTTGCTGCAGAGTTCGCCATGGTCAAACTGCGCGCCACACGCGTAGAGGCCATCGCCGAAAAGCACGGCTGGCGTGGCAACATCCTGCGCAAGGTTCACAACCAGCTCGACGCCTACCTGTCGGCCTGCCAATTGGGCATCACCCTCGCCTCGCTGGGCCTGGGCTGGGTGGGTGAGCCCGCCTTCGCCCACTTGCTGGAACCATTGCTGGCCTATCTCGGCGTGGACAGCGCCGAGCTGGTCAAGGCGATCTCGTTCTTCGTCGCCTTCTTCGTCATCTCGTACCTGCACATCGTGGTCGGCGAACTGGCCCCCAAGTCCTGGGCTATCCGCAAGCCAGAGCTGCTGTCGCTGTGGACCGCCGTGCCGCTTTACCTGTTCTACTGGGCGATGTACCCGGCCATCTACCTGCTCAATGCCAGCGCCAACACCATCCTGCGCATTGCCGGCCAGGGCGAGCCTGGCCCGCACCATGAGCACCACTACAGCCGCGAAGAACTCAAGCTGATCCTGCACTCCAGCCGTGGCCAGGACCCAAGCGACCAAGGCATGCGCGTGCTGGCCTCGGCCGTGGAAATGGGCGAGCTGGAAGTGGTCGACTGGGCCAACTCGCGTGAGGACATGATCAGCATCGACGCCCATGCGCCTCTGAAGCAGATCCTGGCCCTGGTGCGCCGCCACAAGTTCAGCCGCTACCCGGTGTACGACGCCGAGCGCGAAGAATTCACCGGCCTGCTGCACATCAAGGACCTGCTGCTGGAGCTGGCTGAGCTGGAGCACTTGCCAGAGACCATCGACCTGGAGGACCTTGCCCGGCCACTCGAACGCGTGTCGCGGCACATGCCGCTGGCACAGTTGCTGGAGCAGTTCCGTAAGGGCGGCGCGCACTTCGTGCTGGTCGAGGAAGCCGATGGCAAGGTGATCGGCTACCTGACCATGGAAGACGTGCTGGAAGTGCTGGTAGGCGACATCCAGGACGAGCACCGCAAGACCGAGCGTGGCATTCTTGCCTACCAGCCGGGCAAGCTGCTGGTGCGTGGCGACACCCCACTGTTCAAGGTCGAGCGCCTGCTGGGTATCGACCTTGACCACATCGAGGCCGAAACCCTGGCCGGGTTGATCTACGAGACGCTCAAGCGCGTGCCTGAAGAAGAGGAAGTGCTGGAGGTCGAAGGGCTGCGCATCATCATCAAGAAGATGAAAGGGCCCAAGATCGTCCTGGCCAAGGTGCTGAAGCTGGATTGATGGCTAAATCGGTCAGGGGTTGCCGGCAGTGAAATCCGGCAATCCGCTGATCGGTCTGTCGAAGCGGTAAGGTATCGATTCCAGCGCCAACCCCACATTGCGCTGCACCACAAAATGCAGGTGCGGCCCAGTGCTGTTGCCGGTATTGCCCGACTTGGCCAGCATCTGGCCCTGCCGTACCCGTTGCCCCTCCGCTACCACCACCGAACCACGCATCAGGTGAAGGTATACGCCCATGGTGCCGTCCGGGTGCAAAATCCTGACAAAGTTACCCGAGGGGTTGGGGCCGCGCCCGCTCTGGCTGTTCTGCGTCTTCACCACCACCCCTTCCCGCGCCGCGATGATGGGTGTGCCTTCGGGCATGGCGATATCCATGGCGTAGCGCCCTCGGGGCCCAAAATGACTGACACGGCCATTGGGGCCCTGAGTGACGCGGAACGGCCCGCCAATCCACGGGAACGCATAGCGGAAGCCTAGCGGCCGTTTGCCCGGATCACCCATGGCCTGCAGCAGGGTCGAACGGTAGTTCAGCAGCAGCCCGGGCCGCCCCCTGAGCACACTGAGCATCTGCGTGGTGCGCGGCGGCAGCAGCCGGCGCACGATACGCGGGGCATCACCGCCTTGTGCGTTGACCAGGTTGTCCAGCCGCAACTCTACCTCTACCGGCACATGCAGCTCGTTTCGTGCCGAAAAGCTCACGCCACCGTCGAAGGTTTTCGCGTTCAGCAGTACCTGGCCTTCGAGCGTTTCGACCATGGGTTCGAGCAACACCAAGGGCTTGGCGCCGGGGCCAGGGCGGTCGGAATAGGAGACGACACCGGAATCGTCAGTGATCTTGTAGAGCGTCACGCCCTGGCTCGACGCCGAGGCCATGAGCAATGCACAGAACAGCAGCAGGCGCGCGGGCATGATAGTGGCTTTTTGACAGTTATGATCTGTCGAAGCCTAGCAGCGGGTTTTACGGTAGGTATTGCAGTTGGTCGGATGGGGCAACTCGGGCTTGGGCAGAAGCAGCCTTGTGCTGCTCCTGCCCAAAGCATGACGCGGGGCCGGGGTCAGGCACCGGGGGTGAAGTGCTTCTGCGCTGTGCCGCGGGCAATCAACCGAGACAGGTAGTCGAGCTTCTGGGCATCCTGGTCGACAAACTTGAACGTCAACTGCAACCAGTCGCTGTCAGGTTTTGGCTCCAGCGCCGCCACCGCATGCAGGTAGCCGTTCAGGCGAGCAACTTCGGCACTTTCGCCCTGCTCCAGGTCCAGCACCGCACCTTCCAGCACCTGTGGCAGCGCTTCGCTGCGGCGTACCACCAGCAGTGCCTCTTTCAGGCTCAACGCCTTGATCACGCATGGCTGCATGCCACTGGCCAGGCGCAGCTGGCCCTGGCCACGGCCGCTCGGCGCGGGGGCGGCAGGTGCGGGCGCCGCGACCAAAGGCTTGGCCGGTGCCGGTGTCGGCGCCGCCACCTTGACCGCTTCGGGCTTGCCCGCAGTCAGCGCGTTCAACGAGTCGTTGGCAAAGGCCGGGTTGGCTCGCGCCGGGCCGATGGCCATCAGGCTGTCGAGCTTACCGATCTTGGTCAGGGCTTTCTTTACCTTGGTCAGCAGTTGCTCGTTGGTGAACGGCTTGCCTACAAAATCGGAAACACCCGCCTGGATCGCCTGAATGACGTTCTCCTTGTCGCCACGGCTGGTCACCATGATGAACTGCAGGTTCTTCAGTGCAGGCTGCTGACGGCACCAGGTCAGCAATTCCAAGCCAGACATTTCCGGCATTTCCCAGTCGCACAGGACCAGGTCGAACGCTTCCTTGCCGAGCATGGCCATGGCCTTGCGACCGTTGATAGCGTCGTCGATGGCCATACCCGGGAAGGCATTACGCAGACACTTGCGGACCAGATCACGGATAAACGGGGCGTCATCCACGACCAGCACATTCACTTTACTCATCGATACTCCTTTTGAATCCCGACTAGCCTACTGCCAATGATGGCCACTTGCTACAACCTGGTCACGCCGGGACTTCTTCACATCGTTCGCGGGTGCCTGCCGGCTCTCGACCGCAAACGAAAACGCCCGGCCAAGGCCGGGCGTCGATGCTCGGGAGCAACCTTACTTATCGTCAGATTCACCCGGAACATTAGCCTTTTCGCCGTTGGCGACAGCAGTGCCCTGCACTTCTGCCGTCATGCGCTTGAGGCCCATGTGGCGCACGTCGGTGCCGCGCACCAGGTAGATCACCAGTTCGGAGATGTTGCGCGCATGGTCGCCAATACGCTCCAGCGAGCGCAGCACCCAGATCACGCTCAGCACCCGCGAGATAGAGCGCGGGTCTTCCATCATGTAGGTCACCAGCTCACGCAGCGCGGTCTTGTATTCGCGGTCGATGGTCTTGTCGTACTGGGCCACCGACAGCGCCAGGTCGGCGTCGAAGCGGGCAAAGGCGTCCAGCGCATCCCGGACCATGTTGCGCACCTGGTCGCCAATGTGGCGAACTTCGACATAACCACGCGGCGACTCGCCCTCTTCGCACAGCTGGATGGCGCGGCGGGCGATCTTGGTCGACTCGTCACCGATGCGTTCCAGGTCGATCACCGACTTGGAAATGCTGATGATCAGGCGCAGGTCCGAGGCCGCTGGCTGGCGGCGGGCGAGGATGCGCAAGCACTCCTCGTCGATGTTGCGCTCCATCTGGTTGATCTGCTCGTCAACCTCGCGCACCTGCTGGGCCAGACCAGAGTCGGCTTCGATCAGCGCGGTAACCGCGTCGTTGACCTGCTTTTCCACCAGCCCGCCCATGGCCAGCAGGTGGCTGCGCACCTCTTCGAGCTCGGCGTTGAACTGCTGGGAAATGTGATGGGTAAGGCTTTCTTTGTTGATCATCGTTTTGTCCTTTGGTAGCGCGGCCCTGTAGGAGCGGGTTCACCCGCGAACACCGGCAACCCCGGTGCCAGACACCAAGGTGCCTGTTTCGCGAGCGGCGCTTAGCCGTAGCGACCGGTGATGTAGTCTTCGGTCTGCTTCTTCGCCGGGTTGGTGAACAGGGTATCGGTATCCCCGAATTCGACCAGTTTGCCCATGTACATGAACGCGGTGTAATCCGAAACACGCGCCGCTTGCTGCATGTTGTGGGTCACGATGACGATGGTGTACTTGGATTTCAATTCATAGATCAGTTCTTCGACCTTCAAGGTCGAGATCGGGTCCAGCGCCGAGCACGGTTCGTCAAGCAGCAGCACCTCCGGCTCCACGGCAATGGTGCGGGCGATGACCAGACGCTGCTGCTGGCCACCGGACAGGCCCAGCGCCGACTCGTGCAGGCGGTCCTTGACCTCGTCCCACAAGGCCGCGCCCTTCAACGCCCACTCGACGGCTTCATCGAGCACGCGCTTCTTGTTGATGCCCTGGATGCGCAGGCCGTAGACCACGTTCTCGTAGATGGTCTTGGGGAACGGGTTCGGCTTCTGGAACACCATGCCCACACGCCGGCGCAGTTCGGCAACGTCTTCGCCCTTGCGGTAGATATTGTTGCCGTACAGGTTGATGGCACCTTCCACACGGCAACCGTCAACCAAGTCGTTCATCCGGTTGAAGGTGCGCAGCAGGGTCGACTTGCCGCAGCCGGATGGGCCGATGAAGGCGGTCACGCGCTGCTTCGGGATGTTCATCTGCACGTCGAACAGCGCTTGCTTGTCGCCATAGAACAGGCTCAGGCCCGGCACTTCGATGGCCACGGTTTCTTCAGCCATCCGCAGGCTCTGCTTGTTGCGGCCCAGGGCAGACATGTCGATGCCATGGGTGTGGGAATCTTGCTGCATGGTCAACTCCATACGCTATCAAGTCGTTTCAAAGGGCCGCCCGGCTTACGGGCGGCACGCTTGCAATCAGGGTCAGCCGTCCAGCGCCTTGTACTTCTCGCGCAGGTGGTTGCGAATCCACACGGCAGAGAGGTTGAGGGTCGCGATCACCAGCACCAGCAGCAGCGCAGTGGCATAAACCAGCGGCCGCGCGGCTTCGACGTTCGGGCTCTGGAAGCCGACGTCATAGATGTGGAAGCCCAGGTGCATGATCTTCTGGTCCAGGTGCAGGTACGGGTAGTTTCCATCCACCGGCAGCGACGGCGCCAGCTTCACCACACCTACCAGCATCAGCGGCGCCACTTCGCCGGCGGCACGGGCCACAGCGAGGATCATGCCGGTCATCATGGCCGGGCTGGCCATGGGCAGGACGATTTTCCACAGGGTCTCGGCCTTGGTTGCGCCCAACGCCAGCGAGCCTTCACGCACGGTGCGCGGAATTCGCGCCAGGCCTTCTTCGGTGGCCACGATCACCACCGGTACCGCCAGCAATGCCAGGGTCAGCGATGCCCACAGCAGGCCCGGGGTACCCAGGGTCGGCGCCGGCAGCGCTTCGGGGAAGAACAGGCGGTCGATCGAGCCGCCCAGCACGTAGACGAAGAAGCCCAGACCGAACACACCGTAGACGATCGCAGGAACACCGGCCAGGTTGTTAACCGCAATGCGGATAAGCCGGGTGACCGGGCCCTGCCTGGCGTATTCACGCAGGTACACGGCAGCCAGCACGCCGAACGGGGTAACGATCACGGCCATGATCAGGGTCATCATCACGGTACCGAAGATGGCCGGGAAGATACCGCCCTCGGTGTTGGCTTCACGCGGGTCGTCGCTGAGGAACTCCCAGACCTTGCCGAAGTAGGTGCCCAGCTTGGTAAACGCCGACATGCCGTTCGGCTGAACGGCATGCACCACCTTGCTCAGGTTGATTTCCACTTCACGGCCGTTGCCATCCCGGGCCACCAGGCTGTCGCGGGAGAAAGCCTGGTGCAGGCCGGTCAGGCGTTCTTCGATAGCCTTGTAGCGGCTGTTGAGTTCGGCACGGTCGGCGTCCATGTCGGCCTGGGCGGCGGCGTCCAGCTTGCCGTCCAGCTCCAGCTTGCGCGCTTGCAGGCGCAGGCGCTCAAGGCCATGGTTGATGGCACCGATGTCCTTCTTCTCCAGCTGCTGCAGCTCGCTGTTGAGCTGGTTGGCACGCTTGAGGCGGGCCTGCAGTTCGTTCCAGGCAGCCGGGCCTTCGGCAACCACGCGGCCTTGTTCCTTGACGCTGACCAGGTAGCCATAGAAGTTGCCCCACTCGCGGCGCTCAAGGGCCATCAGGTCAGCCGGGCGCTGTTCGTCGACCAGCCAGTCGCCGACCACCCAGGTAAAGTCGCTGCCGTTGAGGTCGCGGTTACCTACCTTGATCAGCTCGCGGGTCATGAACTCCGGGCCCTGGTCAGGCACTGGCAGGCCAGCCCCCTTCAGACGAGCACGGGGTACTTCCTCCTTCTGCACCACTTCGCCAATGACGACGTGATCGGCCTGGCCTGGCACCTTGTAGGTGGCCTGGACAAGATCGGCTGGCCAGAAGTGACCCAGGCCGCGCACGGCGATCACCGCCAGCAGGCCGACAGTCATGATCACGGCCATGGCCACTGCGCCGCCGCTCATCCAGACGCCTGGGGCGCCGCTCTTGAACCAGCCTTTGAGGGAATCCTTTTTCACGGATCGCTACCTTTCTATCAAAGCGACGAGTATTTCTTGCGCAGACGCTGGCGAATCAGCTCGGCCAAGGTGTTCATGATGAAGGTGAACATCAGCAGCACCAGGGCGGCCAGGAACAGCACGCGATAGTGGCTGCCACCGACTTCAGATTCCGGCATTTCCACAGCCACGTTGGCGGCCAGGGTGCGCATGCCCTCGAACAGGTTCATCTCCATCACCGGCGTGTTGCCGGTAGCCATCAGCACGATCATGGTCTCGCCTACCGCACGGCCCATGCCGATCATCAACGCCGAGAAGATGCCCGGGCTGGCGGTGAGGATGACCACGCGGGTCAGGGTCTGCCAAGGCGTCGCCCCCAGTGCCAGCGAGCCCAGGGTCAGACTGCGCGGCACACTGAACACGGCATCTTCGGCAATCGAGTAGATGTTCGGGATGACCGCGAAGCCCATGGCGATACCGACTACCAGGGCGTTGCGCTGGTCGTAGGTGATGCCTAAATCGTTGGTGATCCACAGGCGCATGTCGCCGCCGAAGAACCAGCTTTCCAGGTGCGGGCTCATGGTCAGGGCGAACCAGCCGGTGAACAGAATGACCGGAATCAGGATCGCCGCTTCCCAACCATCCGGTACACGCAGGCGGATCGACTCCGGCAGCCGACTCCAGAAGAAGCCGGCCAGCAGGATACCGATCGGCATCAGCAGGAACAGGCTGAACACACCGGGCAGGTGGCCTTCCAGGTACGGGGCCAGGAACAGGCCGGCGAAGAAGCCGAGGATCACCGTCGGCATCGCTTCCATCAGCTCGATCACCGGCTTGACCTTGCGGCGCATGCGCGGGGCCATGAAGTAGGCGGTGTAGATGGCTGCGGCAATGGCCAGCGGGGCGGCCAGGATCATGGCGTAGAACGCGGCCTTCAGGGTTCCGAAGGTCAGCGGCGACAGGCTCAGTTTGGGCTCGAAGTCAGTGTTCGACGCGGTCGATTGCCAGACGTATTTCGGCTCGTCGTAGTTCTCGTACCACACCTTGCCCCACAGCGCGCCGAACGAAACTTCCGGGTGCGGGTTGCGCAGGCTCAACGGCAACAACTTGCCGCCTTCTTCGATGATGATGCGGTTGGCGCGTGGCGACAGGGCCAGCGTACCAGGGCCTTCGGCAGCCGGCTCTACCAGCAGGGTTCGGTGTGCAGTGCTGTGGAACACGCCCAGTTTGCCTTCGGCGTCCAGGGCGATGAAGCCCTTGCGGCGCTCTTCGGCGTCGATCTGCACGATCGGCGCCTTGCCCATCTGGAAGGTACGGATCTGCTTGAAGCGCGATTCGCCATCCGGGTCACGGGCCATGAACCACTGGGCCAGCCCCCCCTTGGAGTCACCGATGATCAGCGAAATGCCGCCAACCAGCTGGGCCGTGGCAGTAATTTCGGTGTCGGCGCTATCAGACAACTTGTAACGGCCGTTGAGGCTCTTGTCGCGCAGGCTGAACACGTCGGCCGTGGCACGGCCGTTGATCACGTACAGCCAGTGCTGGCGTGGGTCGATGAAGATATTCTTCACCGTCTCGGTCATTTGCGGCAGTTCGATGCGGTTCTGCTCGGTGGTGACCTCTTCGGTCATCATGTTTTCCGTGCGGGTCAGCTCGACCACCTGCAGATGAGCACCGGTAGAGCCGGCAAGCAGCAGGGTGTCGCCATTGACGTTGACGCTGACGTGGTCCAGCGCACGCCCCTGCTCGTCGAGCACGAACGATTGCTCGCCGTACGGGTAGTCGATGCCAGGGCTGATGGTTTTCTTGTTGTCCGGGTAGGTGATCTTGTAGGTGTGCTGGAAAACCAGCGCCTGGCCATTGGACAGGCCCAGCACCACCAGCGCGCTGCCCGGCTGGTCAGTACTGATGGACGTGACCTGGGTGTCTGCCGGCACGGGTAGCTCGACACGCTTGAGTTCGTTACCGGTCTTGGTATCGAAGAACAATGCCTGGCCCTTGTCCGAAACACGCATCCCCACCTGATTCTGCTCTTCAAGCGCGATCATCAGTGGCTTCCCGGCATCCTGCTGCAGCCAGGTCGGCTCCAGGGCTTTCTTGCTGGTCAGCTCGGCGCCCTGGAACAGTGGCAGCACCACATAAGCCAGGTAGAAGAAGATCAACGTGATTGCCGCCAATACGGCAAGCCCGCCTACCAGCACATACCAGCGGGTCAGGCGGTCCTTGAGCGCGCGCATGCGGCGCTTGCGTTGCAACTCGGGCGTATTGAAATCAATGCGCACGGGCTGGGAGTTTTGGGTCATGTTGGAATTGGCCAGATCATTCATGCGCACACCCTAGCGGTCCCGTGTGACAAAAACATTACAAAGTGGTGACGCGCGAAAGCCCGCCGCACAGGGAACCTGGCTTCGGACTGGAAATTCGTGGAAGAGGCCGGGCAGTGGCACCGGCCTCTTCTTAATTACTTACTTCTTTGCAACGTTACCGGTGTGCGACAGGCCCAGGTCAGCCAGGGTCTTGTCGACGACTTTGGCCGGCAGCGGAATGTAGCCATCCTTCACCACCACCTGCTGGCCCGCTTGCGACAGCACAAGCTTGACGAACTCGGCTTCCAGCGGGGCCAGAGGCTTGTTCGGCGCCTTGTTGACGTAGACGTACAGGAAGCGCGACAGCGGGTAGGTGCCATTCAGGGCGTTGGCTTCGTTGTCTTCAACAAACTCGCCGCCTTCTTTCTTGGCCAGGGGTACGGTCTTGACGCTGGCGGTCTTGTAACCAATACCCGAGTAGCCGATGCCGTTCAGCGAGGAGCTGATCGACTGCACGACCGAAGCCGAGCCAGGCTGTTCGTTGACGTTAGGCTTGAAGTCGCCTTTGCACAGGGCTTCTTCCTTGAAGTAGCCATAGGTGCCCGATACCGAGTTACGGCCGAACAGCTGGATTGGCTTGTTGGCCAGGTCGCCGGTCACACCGACGTCACCCCAGGTCTTGATGTCGGCCTTGCCACCGCACAGGCGAGTGGAGGAGAAGATGGCGTCGACCTGAGCCATGGTCAGGCCCTTGATTGGGTTGTCCTTGTGCACGAACACGGCCAGGGCGTCGACGGCGACCGGGATGGCGGTCGGCTTGTAGCCGTACTTCTGCTCGAAGGCTTGCAGCTCGACGTCCTTCATCTTGCGGCTCATCGGGCCGAGGTTGGCGGTGCCTTCGGTCAGCGCAGGTGGCGCGGTAGAGGAGCCGGCAGCCTGGATCTGGATGTTTACGTTCGGATATTCCTTCTTGTAGGCCTCGGCCCACAGAGTCATGAGGTTCGCGAGGGTGTCGGAACCAACGCTGGAGAGGTTGCCCGAAACACCAGTGGTCTTGGTGTAGGTCGGGATCGCAGGATCGACAGCGGCTACCGCGTTGGCGGTTGCAACGCCAGCGGCGGCAAAGGTAAGGGCCGCCATCAAACGCTTCAGTTTCATGCCTTGCTCCTAGCAGGAATATTGGGGTGTTGGATGGAACGGGCCCAAGTATCGGCAGGCCGCATGAATACGATATGACTTCATTGTGACAATTGGATGAAAGGCCATCACTGAAAGCAGGTCTGGCCTCTTCGCGGCTAAAGCCGCTCCTACAGGTTTGGTGTCGGCCTTGAGGCCTGTGCAAACCCCCTGTAGGAGCGGCTTTAGCCGCGAAGAGGCCAGTAGCCGAAGCGCAGATCAGCGCTTGTTGGCGAGCAGGTACAGGCCCACGGCCAGACCAACGGCGCACAGGCCTGCCACGTAGTAGGCAGGCGCCATCGGGCTCACCTTCAGCAGTGCGGTCACCACCATCGGCGTCAGCCCGCCAAAGATCGCGTAGGCCACGTTGTACGAGAACGACAACCCGCTGAAACGCACCACCGCCGGGAACGCCTTGACCATGACATAAGGCACTGCGCCAATCACGCCCACGCACAGGCCGGTCACGGCATACAGCGGGAACAGCAACTCGGGACGGGTCGGCAGGCTGTGGTAGAAGACCCAGGAGCTGACCAGCAAAAGCAGGCTGCCGATCACGAACACCCGGCCCGCACCATAGCGGTCGGCCAGGCTGCCGGCACCAATACAGCCGAAGCTGAGCAACACGATGGCCAGGCTGTTGGCCTTGAGCGAGTCGGTCGGGCTGATGTGGTAGATGCTCTGCAACAGCGCCGGGGTCATCAGGATGACCACTACAATGCCGGCCGAAAGCATCCAGGTCAGCAGCATCGACAGGATGATCGGACCACGGTGGTCACGCAGCACGGCGCGCAGTGGCAACTCCTCGGCCAGTGCCTTGCGTTGCTGCATTTCGGCGAACACCGGGGTTTCGTGCAGCCAGCGGCGCAGGTACACCGAGAACAGGCCGAACACACCGCCAAGCAGGAACGGGATTCGCCAGGCGTAGTCAGCCACTTCTTCCGCGCTGTACACGCTGTTGATCAAGGTCGCTACCAGCGAGCCCAGCAGAATGCCGGCAGTCAGGCCGGCGGTCAGGGTGCCGCAGGCATAGCCGGTGTTGCGAGCCGGCACATGTTCAGAGACGAACACCCATGCGCCCGGCACTTCGCCACCGATTGCGGCGCCCTGGATCACGCGCATCAGCAACAGCAGGATCGGTGCCCACATGCCGATCTGCGCATACGTCGGCAGCAGGCCCATGATCAGGGTCGGCAGGGCCATCATGAAGATGCTCAGGGTGAACATCTTCTTGCGCCCGAGCAGGTCGCCGAAGTGGGCCATGATGATGCCGCCCAGCGGCCGCGCCAGGTAGCCGGCGGCGAAGATGCCGAACGTTTGCATCAGCCGCAGCCACTCGGGCATGTCGGCCGGGAAGAACAACTTGCCCACCACCGTGGCGAAGAACACGAAGATGATGAAATCGTAGAACTCCAGCGCGCCGCCCAGGGCGGACAGTGAGAGGGTCTTGTAGTCGCTGCGGGTCAGCGGCCGCGAGGGCTGCTCGATACTGCTGGGCACGGAAGTCATCGCTCGTTGTTCTCTTTGTAGGGCATGCAGGCCGCTTGGCGCGCGGCTTCTGGATTGGAGACAGGCGAAGATAGCAAATTGCCGAGCTACGCCGAAAGCGATACAAAATCCACACAGATATTCGTGAATGCGCGGTCGTCGCTGGTCGTTATGCCCTATATACTGGCATTTCGTAGGATTATGTTGCTCCTAACGTGGGATGTTGTGCGAAAACGCCGGTCACTATTGTCAGGCGGTTTCGCAGAGTTTCCCTACGGCCGCCCAGTGAAACGAAATCGGCGTAGTATGTTTCAAGCTGAATCGTTTACCCGGCCTTTGCGCCACACCAACGAAAAGCGTCACGGGTCAGAGGCCCCATCGCATGATTGAGCTCGAACAAGAAGATCCAATCCCGCAAGGCGACCTGGCCTTGCAAATCACCGCATTGCCGCGAGAAACCAACGGGTTTGGCGATATTTTCGGCGGTTGGCTGGTTGCGCAGATGGACCTGGCAGGCACGGCCATGGCCAGCCGTGTCGCCGGCGGCCGCGTAGCCACCGTCGCCATCGACCGCATGGCCTTCCTGGTACCCGTCGCGGTCGGCGCACAGCTGTCTTTCTATACCCAGACCCTGGAAATCGGCCGCAGCTCGATCCAGATGATGGTCGAGGTGTGGAGCGACGACCCGCTGTCCAGCGAATGGCGCAAGGTCACCGAAGCGGTATTCGTCTTCGTCGCCATCGACGGCAGTGGTCGTACCCGCTCGGTGCCTCGTCGCTGAGCCACGCTGGCGGTAAACTCATTGCATCTGCCCGGGTCCAAGGCCCACTGGCAATCAATGAGAAGAACGCAATGGCTACCTTTCAGGTCGTAACCGAGCAACATGGCGAACTCAACTGCTGGCGTATCAGCAGTGACCGTGCCGAACTCCTGATCGCCCAGCAGGGCGCACAGGTCCTCAGCTACCAGCAGGTAGGCGAACCGCCGCTGCTGTGGCTGAGCGACCAGGCCATCTTCCGCCAGGGCAAGTCGGTACGCGCCGGGGTACCGGTGTGCTGGCCATGGTTTGGCAACCTGCAGCGCAACCCTCAGGCCGTCCAGGCCATGTACCAGGGAACACCAGCGCCTGCCCACGGGCTTGCGCGCACGCGTGACTGGCAATTGCTGGGTATCGAGGAAGTGGGCGAAACCCTGCGGATCGAGTTCGAACTGCCTGAAGCGCAGGGCGACCTGCCCGGTTGGCCCCATGATGTCGAGCTGAAACTGGTGGTGGAGATGGGCGCAGAGCTGAAACTGAGCCTGACCAGCCGCAACATGGGCAATACCCCCGTGACCATCAGCCAGGCCCTGCATAGCTACTTCGCGGTCAGCGATGTGCGCCAGGCGCGGGTCGAGGGCGTCGACGGGCTGGGTTATATCGAAACCCTGGCGGGCTGGGAACAGCGCCAGCAGCAGGGGGCACTTACGTTTGCCGGGGAGACGGACCGGATCTACCTGAACACCCCGCAGACCCTCAGCATCGTCGACCCGCATTGGAATCGGCGGATTACCTTGACCAGCAGCGGCTCGCGCTCGGCGGTGATCTGGAACCCGTGGACCGAGCGGGCCAAGGAGCTGGCGGACATGGCTGACGATGGATGGCAGCGAATGCTGTGCATCGAGACAGCGAATGTGTGGGATGACCTGGTGGAGTTGAAGCCTGGGGCGAGTCATTCGCTGGGCGTCCAGATCGGTTGTGAAAATATCTGAGCCCTGCTCTTTTTTTACCGGCCTCTTCGCGGGCTTGCCCGCGAAGAGGCCGGGGCAATTATCAAAGGTCTGCGTCTTCCACCACCCTCACCTTGTCTGCATCCAGCGCATAGGCCGCATCGGCCAGGTCATTGCTGACCTTCTCCACCTTCAGCTTGCCGCTGACCCACAGCGGGGTGTAGATGTCATCGATCTTCAGGCCTTTCGGGTAGCGCACCAGTACCAACTGGTTGGGCGGTGGTGGCGGCACATGGATGCACGCACCCGGGTACGGCACCAGGAAGAACAACGTGCTGTTGCCCTTGGCGTCACTCTCCAGCGGCACAGGGTAGCCACCCAGGCGGATGTCCTTGCCATTCATGGCCGCAACGGTCTTGGTCGAGTACATCACCGCAGGCAGGCCCTTGCTCTGCTTGAGGCCACCCTTGGCGGTAAAGGTGCCCATGGCTTCCGGCGAGTTGTGGTCGATTTCAGGCATTTGTTCGAGCGCCTTCTGGTCCGACCTGGGCATCAGCTCCAGCCAGTCGGTTTCGGGCAGTTCGGCATGGGCCAGGGTACTGGCCAACAGCAAGGGGACGAGGAAAAAGGCACGCATGAAAATGCTCGGCAACTCGAATGAATTGCCGAGCATTCTAACCAGTAATCAGCGTTTCTTGATGAATCCGTAGATCACCAGCAGGACCACGGCACCGACCAGCGCACCAAAGAAGCCCGCCGCCTGCCCAGCCTGGTATATACCCAGCGCCTGGCCGCCATAGGTAGCCAACAAGGAGCCGGCAATACCCAGCAGGATGGTCATGATCCAGCCCATGCTGTCATCGCCCGGTTTGATGAAGCGGGCCAGCAGGCCGACGATGAGGCCGATGAAGATGGTTCCAATGATACCCATGGCAATCCCTCTGCAGTGAAGTTGGAACAAGCCAAAGCCTAGACGGGCTTCGGCTTGTTGCCATATTCAGAGGGCATGCCGCTTGCAGAAGTTCGATTCGATGCCCGATCAGTTGCTGATCAGCGCCTCTACTTCGGCAATCTTGCGCTCGAGGGTGGCCATATCAGCGCAGCGCAGGGTGGCGTGTCCTACCTTGCGGCCAACCTTGAAGGCCTTGCCGTAGTGGTGCAGGTGACAGTCGCCGATGGCAACAACTTTGTCCACGGCCGGCACTTCACCGATGAAGTTGAGCATCGCGCTCTCGCCCACCTTGGCGGTCGAGCCAAGTGGCAGGCCGGCAACGGCACGCAGATGGTTCTCGAACTGGCTGCACTCGGCGCCTTCGATGGTCCAGTGCCCGGAGTTGTGCACGCGCGGGGCGATTTCGTTGGCCTTCAAGCCACCGTCAACTTCAAAGAACTCGAAGGCCATCACGCCAACGTAATCCAGCTTCTGCAACACACGGCCGACGTAATCTTCGGCCAGAGCCTGCAGCGGGTGTGCCTGGCTGGCTACCGACAAGCGCAGGATGCCGCTCTCGTGGGTATTGTGCACCAGCGGGTAGAAGCGGGTTTCACCATCGCGGCCACGCACGGCCACCAGCGACACCTCGCCGGTGAACGGCACGAAGCCCTCCAGCAGGCATGGCACGCTGCCCAGCTCGGCGAAGGTACCCACCACGTCTTCTGGCGTGCGCAGCACCTTCTGGCCCTTGCCGTCGTAACCCAGCGTGCGGGTTTTCAGCACGGCCGGCAGGCCGATGCTGGCCACTGCGGCGTCCAGATCGGCCTGCGAGAGGATGTCGGCGAAGGCCGGGGTGGGGATGCCCAGGTCGCGGAACATGCTCTTTTCGAACAGGCGGTCACGGGCGATGCGCAGCGATTCGGCGCTGGGGTATACCGGCACGAACTGCGAGAGGAAGGCCACGGTCTCGGCCGGGACGCTTTCGAACTCGAAGGTGACCAGGTCGACTTCGTCGGCCAGCTGACGCAGGTGGTCCTGATCGCCGTAGTCGGCACGCAGGTGCTCGCCCAGGGGCGCAGCGCAGGCGTCCGGTGCCGGGTCGAGGAAGGCGAAGTTCATGCCCAGCGGGGTACCCGCCAAGGCCAGCATGCGGCCCAGCTGGCCGCCACCGATTACACCGATCTTCATGGGTTGAGCCTCAAGCCTGGCGCGGGTCTGGGTTGTCCAGCACGGTGTCGGTCTGTTCCGTGCGGAACTGCTTCAACGCCGCGTGGTACTGCGGGTACTTGGCGCCCAGAATGCTGGCCGACAGCAGGGCAGCGTTGACCGCACCGGCACGGCCGATGGCCAGGGTGGCAACCGGCACACCGGCTGGCATCTGCACGATCGACAGCAGCGAATCGACGCCCGACAGCATCGACGACTGCACCGGCACGCCCAGCACCGGCAGGTGGGTCTTGGCGGCGCACATGCCTGGCAGGTGGGCTGCGCCACCGGCACCGGCGATGATCACCTCGATGCCACGGCCCTCAGCCTCCTCGGCATACTGGAACAGCAGATCCGGGGTGCGGTGGGCGGAAACCACCTTCACTTCGTAGGGAATGCCGAGTTTTTCCAGCATATCGGCGGTGTGGCTAAGGGTGGACCAATCGGACTTGGAGCCCATGATCACGCCAACCAGTGCACTCATCGTCGAGCCTCTCCTGCAAGCGCCTTCTGGCGCGCTAAAAGCAACAAGCCACGCAGGTGGGCCGGCGTGGCTTGTCATACGGATTCTGAATCGACCAGGTCGGCCGAAGGCGCGGGATTGTAACGTATTTAAAGGCTGGCCGCCCACCCCTACAAGCACATGCCGGATCAAAGGGCAAGCTGTCTCGTGGGACAACTTTTTCCTGCTGCCTCGGGGTCGACGAGCGCTGCACGCCTGCATCAAATCACTGAATACCTGAAGGACAATTCAAAGTGACGCTTCACCTTGTGCTCCAGACGACTCCAGCTTGCGCCATAGCAAGCGGACGTTAGCCTTACGCACCAGCGCGCAGCGGTACAGGCGGATTTCCAGCGGCACATGCCATTGGCTACCGCCGCAGATCGCCAGTTCACCGCGTTCGAGCTCGCCACGCATGGACAGACGCGGTACCCAAGCGATGCCCATCCCTTCCAGGGCCATGCTCTTGAGGCTGTCGGCCATGGCAGTTTCATAAACGGTGGTATACCGCAGGTTGCGCTGGCGCAGCAGCAAGTTGACCGAGCGGCCGAGGAATGCGCCGGCGGTGTAGGCTAGCAACGGCACACTGCCCTCGCCCTCCAGGTCGAACAATGGCTTGCCATCGGCATCCACAGCGCACACCGGCAGCATTTCAGTGGTGCCCATGTGCAGCGACGGGAAGATCTCGGCATCCATCTGCAAGGCCGCGTCCGGGTCGTAGAACGCCAGCATCAGGTCGCAGCCGCCTTCGCGCAGTGCATGTACGGCATCTCCGACGTTAGTCGCAACCAGGCGGGTGGCGATGTTCAACCCGTCGTTGCGCAACTGGGCCACCCAACGGGGGAAGAAACCCGACGCCAAGGAGTGTGCCGCAGCCACCTGCACCACCTCGCCCTGCCCGCCTTCCAAGTGATGCAAATGGCGGAGAATTTCGCTCAACTGGTCGACAACAGTACGTGCTGTGACGAGAAATAGCTGACCCGCCTCGGTCAGCTCGATGGGTGTGCGAGAGCGGTTCACCAGTTGCAGGCCCAACGCCGCCTCAAGGCTGCGAATGCGCCGGCTGAAGGCCGGTTGGGTCACGAAACGCCGCTCTGCGGCCTGGGAAAAACTGCGGGTAGCGGCCAGAGCACTGAAGTCTTCCAGCCATTTGCTTTCAAGGTTCACGAAGCACATCTCCCGGCGCGCACCAAAATGGAACACGCTCGAATATCAATTGGCGTCACATGAAACACTATGCCGTTTGTGCATAGGTTAGCGTGCAATAGCATTGGCCGCAAAAACACCTTCAGGCCTAGGATTGGCGCCATTCCGGCATGTGCCGGGTCAAAATCGAGATGATATACATCATGTCCTCTGCTGCATCGTTCCGCGTCGAAAAAGACTTGTTGGGTACCCTTGAAGTTCCTGCAGATGCCTACTACGGCATCCAGACCCTGCGCGCTGCCAACAACTTCCACCTCTCCGGTGTTCCGCTGTCGCACTACCCGAAGCTGGTCGTGGCCCTGGCCATGGTCAAGCAGGCCGCTGCCGACGCCAACCGTGAGCTGGGTCACCTGAGCGATGCCAAGCACGCTGCCATTTCCGCAGCCTGCGCCCGCCTGATCAAAGGCGATTTCCACGACCAGTTCGTGGTAGACATGATCCAGGGCGGCGCTGGTACTTCTACCAACATGAACGCCAACGAAGTCATTGCCAACGTTGCGCTGGAGGCCATGGGCCACCAGAAGGGTGAGTACCAGTACCTGCACCCTAACAACGACGTGAACATGGCGCAGTCGACCAACGACGCCTACCCGACCGCAATCCGCCTGGGCCTGCTGCTGGGCCACGACGCGCTGCTGGCCAGCCTTGATAGCCTGATCCAGGCCTTCGCTGCCAAGGGTAAAGAATTCGACCACGTACTGAAGATGGGCCGTACCCAGCTGCAGGACGCCGTACCGATGACCCTGGGCCAGGAATTCCGCGCCTTCGCCACCACCATGACTGAAGACCTGCAGCGCCTGCGCTCGCTGGCTCCGGAACTGCTGACCGAAATCAACCTGGGCGGTACCGCCATCGGTACTGGCATCAACGCCGACCCTGGCTACCAGGCCTTGGCCGTACAGCGCCTGGCCACCATCAGCGGCCACCCGCTGGTACCGGCTGCCGACCTGATCGAAGCCACCTCCGACATGGGCGCCTTCGTGCTGTTCTCCGGCATGCTCAAGCGCACCGCGGTCAAGCTGTCGAAGATCTGCAACGACCTGCGCCTGCTGTCCAGCGGCCCACGCACCGGCATCAACGAGATCAACCTGCCAGCGCGTCAGCCAGGCAGCTCGATCATGCCAGGCAAGGTCAACCCGGTTATTCCAGAAGCTGTGAACCAGGTGGCCTTCGCCATCATGGGCAACGACCTGGCCCTGACCGTCGCCGCCGAAGGTGGTCAGCTGCAGCTGAACGTGATGGAGCCGCTGATCGCCTACAAGATCTTCGACTCGATCCGCCTGCTGCAACGCGCCATGGACATGCTGCGCGAGCACTGCATCGTCGGCATCACCGCCAACGAACAGCGCTGCCGTGAACTGGTCGAGCACTCGATCGGCCTGGTTACCGCACTGAACCCGTACATCGGCTACGAAAACGCCACCCGTATTGCCCGCGTTGCCCTGGAAAGCGGCCGCGGCGTACTGGAACTGGTGCGCGAAGAGAAGCTGCTGGACGACGCGATGCTCGACGACATCCTGCGTCCGGAAAATATGATCGCTCCACGTCTGGTTCCGCTGAAGGCGTAATCAGGCCGCTGTAAACAGTCTCACCAGGTCGAGGGACTAGACACCTCTCAACCTTTCCAAGGCCCGAGCGCTTGCTTCGGGCCTTTTTTTTGCCTGAAGGTTTTGGAGGCCGCTATGCAGCCTTCGCAACACCCGGCCGCGCCGGCAGGGTATGTGGTTTGCCTGCAGCCCCGGATATCGGCACATAACTTGCTCCGTAATGCGTCCCAGCCAAACGGGATTACCCAGCATGCTGCACAGCCACCTGACCACCCTCAACGCAGTTTCGCTGATCCTCAACGTCTTCCAGGCAGACGGTTGCGAGGCGTCGGCGTTGCTGGCCGGCAGCGGCATTGGCCCGGCAGACCTGGGGCATGCCGATGCGCGCATCACCACCCAGCAGGAGCTGCAGGTTTGCGCCAATGCTGTGGCCCGGCGCGAGGACATTGGCCTGGAACTGGGCCAGCGCATGCGCGTGTCGTGCTACGGCATGCTCGGTTACGCGCTGCTCTCCAGTGCCACTTTGGGTGACGCCCTACGCCTGGCGCTGCAGTATCCGGCACTGCTGGGAACAGTCTTCAAGCTGCGCTTGCTCGACGACGGCCAACGTGTCTGGTTCAGCGCCAGCGATTACCAGGACAGCCCGGCGCTGAGCGCTTTCAACGCCGAGTTCTGCCTGGTGTCGCTGAAAGTCATCTGTGATGACCTGCTTGGCCGGCCGTTGCCGCTGCTTGGCGCACGCTTCGAACACCCTCGCCCTGGTTACCACGCGCTCTATGCCGGAGCGTTTCAATGCCCGATCGGTTTCGCCGCCGAGGACAATGCCTTTGCCTTCGAACGGCGATGGCTGGATATGCCGCTGCCGCTGGCCGACCCGATTACTCACAAAGCCATGAGCGAGCGCTGCCGGCGCCTGAACCTTGAATTCACCGGTCGCCAGGCATGGCTGGGACGGATTCGCCAGCTGCTGGCGCAGCAACTGGACGCAGCCCCCGGGCTGGAAGGGCTTGCGCGGCAGATGAACTGCTCTTCGCGCACCCTGCGCCGGCATTTGCAGGCGCTGGGCAGCAGTTATCAACAGCTGTTGGACGAGCTGAGGTTCGAGCGGGCCAAGCAGTTGCTGGCCGATGAACAGATGCCGATCTACCGGATTGCAGAGACTTTGGGGTTCAGTGAGACGGCCAGTTTTCGGCATGCCTTCCAGCGCTGGAGTGGCGTGGCGCCCAGCCATTTTCGTGGTTGACCTGTTCTGGCCTCTTCGCGGGTAAACCCGCTCCTACAGGGGCGTCACAACCCCTGACGCCCTGGTGGCCATTGTAGGAGCGGGTTCACCCGCGAAAAGGCCGGATAGGTCACCACCCATCCGGCCAAAGACCTTGGCCATATCGATCCCCTTTTGGCCGTTTGCGTCGTTCTCCCCTGCTGATCAGCCCATGACAATGGACCCACGCCAGTCCCACCGGAGAACAACAATGCTGACGATCTATTCCGATGACCACCGCCTGCACCACGGCCGCTGCGAGCTGATCGATGGCAAGCTGATGCCCTGTTTCGAAATGCCTTCGCGCGCCGACCATGTGCTCGACCAGGTGAAAAAACGCAAGCTCGGCGACATCCAGGGCCCGACCGACTTCGGCCGTGCGCCGTTGTTGCGCGTCCACAGCGCCGATTACCTGGATTTCTTCGAAGGCGCCTGGGCCCGCTGGGCTGCGCTGGGCCAAGAGGGTGACCTGCTGCCCTTCACCTGGCCGGCCCGCACACTGCGCCAGGTCAAGCCGACCGGCCTGCATGGCGAACTGGGTTACTACAGTTTCGATGCCGGCGCCCCCATCACCGCGGGTACCTGGCAGGCGGCCTACAGTGCTGCGCAAGTTGCCCTGACCGCCCAGGCTGCAATTCAGCAAGGCGCCCATGCCGCGTTCGCCCTGTGCCGTCCGCCAGGGCACCACGCTGCCGGCGAAGTGATGGGCGGCTACTGCTATCTGAATAATGCCGCCATCGCCGCCCAGGCCTTCCTCGACCAAGGCCGACGCAAGGTCGCCATCCTTGACGTCGACTACCACCACGGCAACGGTACGCAGGACATCTTCTACAGCCGCGACGACGTGTTCTTCGCCTCGATCCACGGCGATCCGCAGGACGAATTCCCGTTCTTCCTCGGCTATGCCGATGAAACCGGCGAAGGCGCAGGCCAGGGCTACAACATCAACTACCCCTTGCCCGCCGGTAGCGACTGGGCCGCCTGGAGCGCAGCCCTGGAGGATGCCTGCAAGCGCATCGCCAGCTATGACGCCGACGTGCTGGTCATCTCCCTGGGTGTGGACACCTTCAAGGACGACCCCATCTCGCAGTTCAAGCTGGACAGCCCGGATTACCTGGAAATGGGCAAGCGCATCGGCCAACTCGGCAAGCCGACCCTGTTCGTGATGGAAGGCGGCTACGCTGTGGAAGAAATCGGCATCAACGCGGTCAATGTGCTGGAAGGCTTCCAGCGCGCCCAGTCAGGAGCCCGATAATGGTCCGACTCAAACGTCTGCTCGCCCCGTTCATCGCTGCCACCCTGTTCGCAGGCGCCCTGCATGCACAAGCCGAGCAGCGCACCCTGCGTGTATATAACTGGTTCGATTACATCACCCCACAGACCTTGACTGCCTTCCAGAAGGACAGCGGCGTGAAGCTGGTGTACGACATCTTCGACACCAACGAGGCGCTGGAAGCCAAGCTGCTGACCGGCAACTCCGGCTATGACGTGGTAGTACCGTCCAACGTGTTCCTCGCCAAGCAGATCGAAGCCGGGGTGTTCCAGCCGCTGGATCGCAGCAAGCTGCCGAACTGGCAACACCTGGACCCGGCACTGATGAAGCTGATCGAAGCTAACGACCCGGGCAACAAGTTTGCCGTGCCGTATATGTACGGCACCGTGCTGATCGGCTTCAACCCGGCCAAGGTCAAGGCTGCACTCGGCGACAACGCGCCGGTGGACAGCTGGGACCTGATCTTCAAGGAAGAGAACATCGCCAAGCTCAAGCAGTGCGGCGTGGCCCTGCTCGACTCGCCGTCGGAGATTCTACCGCTGGCGCTGCAGTACCTGGGCTTGCCGCCGAACAGCGACAAACCGGCGGACTACAAGAAGGCCGAGGAACTGATGCTGAAGATTCGTCCGCATATCACCTACTTCCACTCCTCGAAGTACATGGCAGACATCGCCAATGGCGACATCTGTGTGGCAGTGGGCTACAGCGGCAGCTTCTCGCAGGCAGCCAACCGCGCCCGTGAGGCGAACAACGGCGTGGTGGTGGACATGCGCCTGCCCAAGGAAGGCGCGCCGATCTGGTTCGACATGCTGGCGATTCCAAAGGGCGCTGCGAACCCGGAGGATGCGCATACGTTCATCAATTACCTGCTGCGGCCAGAGGTGATTGCGCCGATCAGCGACTTCGTGGGGTATCCGAACCCGAACAAGGATGCGACCGACAAGGTGAATCCGACGATTCGCAACAACCCCAACCTGTATCCGACGGCAGAGGCGATGGCCAAGCTGTATACCCTCAAGCCTTTGACGCGAAATGCCGAACGGGCCAGGACCCGCGCCTGGACGCGGATAAAGTCCGGTACGTGATGTTGAACCGGGGGCTGCTTTGCAGCCCCCTTCATTTTCTCCAGACTTTGCGTAATTTCATCAAGGCTTCGGCTATCTCGCCCTCCGGCACCGCCGCGAAGCCCAGCACCAGCCCCGCCCGCTTATCCACAGGCACCTCGCAGTCCGCCAACCAGAAATTGCTCAGTGGCGTCACTTCCACTTCCACCGCCTCAGCCTTGGCCACCAACTCCTGCTCCCGAGCAAAGTTATCCACATTGACCTTCACATGCAGCCCAGCCGCCACTTCCGGCATTGCACCCAACCCCGGAATATCCACAGGCCAACCGGCCTTGAGCACATCGCGCCGCTTCAATGCCGCCTTGCGCATACGGCGGATGTGCCGCTGAAAATGGCCACGGGCCATGAACTCGGCCATCACGCACTGGCTGCTGACCTCCGAATGCCGCACCGCTATAGCTCTGCCCTGGCTGAAGGCCTGCACCAGTTTCGACGGAAGCACCAGGTAGCCTAGACGCAACGCCGGGAAGGCGATCTTGCCGAAGGTGCCGACATACAGCACCCGCCCGTGCCGGTCGAGCGCTGCCAGCGGGGCCAGCGGCGCACCGCTGTAGCGATACTCGCCGTCGTAGTCGTCCTCGATGATCCAGCCGTCACTGCGTTCAGCCCAGGCCAGCAATGCCAGGCGACGTGCAAGGCTCATGGTCACCCCGGTCGGGTATTGGTGTGCAGGCGTGACATAGGTCAGTCGGCAATCGGTCAACTGTTCCAGCCGGCCGCAGTCCAGCCCGTCTTCATCCACAGGCACGCCACACACCCGGCCACCCGCGAGCGTGAAGGCATGAGCGGCCGCCCGATAGCCTGGGTTTTCCACAGCCACACCGTCGCCCGGCTGCAGCAGCAACTGTGCACAAAGGCTGATGGCCTGCTGCGCACCGCTTGTGATCACAATTTGTTCAGCCGTACAGCTCAGCCCCCGCGAGCGGCGTAGATAGGCCGCTATCAGATCGCGCAAAGCCGGCTCGCCAGCGGGGTCACCATAGCCCAGTTGTGCAGGCGATGGGTTGCGCCAGAAACCCGCCTGTAGCTTGGCCCAGACGTCAAACGGGAACAGGTCGAATGCTGGAATACCAACGCGAAAAGCACGCGGCGAACCGCTTCTGGGCGGTGGCAAATGGTTGTTTTTCAGGCGCTGCAGAGGCGCGCTGATATGCCTCCCGCTGGATAAATCCTCAGTATTTTCTTCATGAAATGTGGATAAACCTGTTGATAAGCCCAGGGATAACCCTGTGGATACTTGTGTGGACAGTTTTGGCAGCCGGCTAACGTAGGTGCCATCACCGACCCGGCTTTCGATGAAGCCCTCGGCATACAGTTGATCGTACGCGCGCACCACGCTGTTGCGTGAAAGCGCCAACATGGCAGCCAGGTCGCGCGTAGCCGGCAGACGAGTACCACTGCTCAGGCGCCCATCCAGCACCCGCGCTCGCAACGCCTGATATAGCTGCTGGCTAAGCCCGCGACTGCGGTCGAGCGCGATCCCGGCAGGGTCGAAAGGCAGTATGGGGGGCGACTCGCGCATGATATTGGACCTATGAAAACAGGCATTAATGGATCTTACCCAGAACCAATAGCCTGCCTAGGATGGAACCATTCGACAAGGATCCCGCCATGTACAACAGTAAGCCGCATCAGGAACACGACCTCACTCGGTTGCACCAGCACATGCTAGACACCCGCCTGGCCGTTCTGGTCAGCCAGGGCGAACAGGGCCTTCTGGCCACGCACCTGCCGGTGCTGGTCGATACCGCCGAGGGCGATTTTGGCACTGTGTATGCCCACCTGGCCCGAGCCAACCGCCAATGGCAAGACCTGCAGCACGGCGGCGAAGCACTGCTGGTATTCCCCGGCGCCGATGCCTATGTCAGCCCCGGCTATTACCCAAGCAAGGCCGAAAACCCCAATGTGGTGCCGACCTGGAACTACCTGGCGGTGCACGCTTATGGCACGGCCGAAGTTATCCATGAGGCCGAGCCGCTACTGGCTATCGTAAGCCGCCTGACCGACCGCCACGAACAGGGTCGCAGCGAACCATGGAAAGTCACCGACGCCCCTGCCGATTACATCGAGGGCATGCTCCGCGCCATCGTCGGTATCCGTCTGCCCATCGCGCGCCTGCAAGGTGCGCGCAAGCTCAGCCAGAACCGCTCCGGGCAAGACATCGCTGGTGTGCGTGAAGGCCTGAGCGCCAGCCCCGATCAACTGGACAATCAACTCGCGGCGCACATGCGCCAACTCTGAAGGAATAGCCCATGCCCAACCTTACCCTGCGCGCTGTCACGGCCCAAGATCACGCAGCCTGGCACGCCCTTTGGCAGGCCTACCTGCACTTCTACGAGACCGAGCTGGCAGATGCCGTCAGCCTGAGCACCTGGCAACGCCTGCTCGACCCCAGCGAGCCAACCCATTCGGCACTGGCCTGGGTCGACGGCAAGGCGGTGGGGATGGTCAACTTCATCTACCATCGTTCCAACTGGAGTATCGAGAATTCCTGCTACCTGCAGGACCTGTATGTGGACAGCACGCAACGTGGCCTGGGCATTGGTCGACAGTTGATCGAGCACGTCTACACCACTGCCAAGGCCGACAACTGCATCAAGGTGCACTGGCTGACCCACGAAACCAACGCCACCGCCATCAGCCTGTACCAGCAGGTTGCCGAGCGCTCGGGCTTCATCCAATTCCGTAAAGGCTTGTAGGCCGCACATGACAGACGCATTGAACTGGAAACCCGCCGCAACCCCCCAGGCCGAACCCATTGAAGGCCGCTTCATCCGCCTGGAGAAGCTCGATCCGGGGCGCCATGGCGAAGACCTCTGGGAGGCACTGCAGGGTCCGGCCTCCGATCCGGTGCTGTGGGACTACCTGCCCTACGGCCCGTTCGCCGAACGCGCCGCCTTCGACCGCTGGCTGGAAGGCAACGCTGCTGGCCGCGACCCGCTTTTCTACACCGTCATCGACCGCGCCAGTGGCCAGGCCCAAGGCATCCTCAGCCTGATGTCGATCGTGCCTGAACACGGCCGGATCGAGATCGGCCACATTGCCTTCGGTGCCGCCATGCAGCGCACGCCCAAGGGTACCGAGGCGGTGTACCTGCTGGGCAAGCTGGGCTTCGCGCTGGGTAATCGACGGCTGGAGTGGAAGTGCAATAACGCCAACGCCCGCTCCAAACGTGCGGCAGAGCGATTCGGCTTCGTCTACGAAGGGGTGTTCCGCAAGCACCTGGTGGTGAAGGACCATAACCGCGATACGGCGTGGTATTCGATTACCGATGATGAATGGCCGGCGGTGGCTGCCGGGTTTGAGCGGTGGTTGAGTGAAGAGAACCAGCAGCCGGGTGGCCAGGTGGAAAGCCTTGAGATGTGCCGCAAAGGTTGAGCGGTGTGCTGAATCAGCTCCTACAAGGGATGCGCGTTGTGAGGTGCGGGTGAGTCCGGCACAAAAAAAGGGGAGCATCCGCTCCCCAGAGGTTAACCACTTGTAGATGAGGGCTTAAATCAGCCCTCGATCTCGATCAGGATCTCACCCGGCGTCACGCGATCACCCTTGGCCACATGGATGGCCACGACCTTACCGGCGATGGCCGCCTGCACTTCGGTTTCCATCTTCATGGCTTCGGTGATCAGGACCGCCTGGCCGGCCTTGACCATGTCACCTTCCTTGACCAGCACATCAACGATGTTCCCTGGCATGGTGGTGCTCACGTGGCCAGGGTCGGTCGCTTGCTTGCGCTTGCTGCCGCCACCGCTGACGAACTCGTTGAGTGGCTCGAATACCACTTCCTCCGGCATGCCGTCGATCGACAGATAGAAGTGACGCTTGCCTTCGGCCTTCACGCCCACACCGGTGATGTCGACGCGGTAGGTTTCGCCGTGTACGTCGATCACGAACTCGGTCGGCACGCCTTCACCGCCTGGGGCAGCCACGGCACCGGCTTCCGGAATCGGCAGCAGAACTTCAGGCGTCAAGGTGCCAGCTTCGCGTTCTTCGAGGAACTTGCGGCCAATGTCCGGGAACATGGCAAAGGTCAGCACGTCTTCTTCGCAACGGGCCAGGGCACCGATGTCGCTACGCAACTTGGCCATTTCCGGCTTCAGCAGGTCAGCCGGGCGCACATCGATCACTTCTTCGCTGCCGATAGCCTGGCGACGCAGTTGCTCGTTGACCACACCCGGGGCCTTGCCATAGCCACCTTGCAGGTACAGCTTCACCTCATTGGTGATGGTTTTGTAGCGCTCACCCGCCAGCACGTTGAAGAACGCCTGGGTGCCGACGATCTGCGAGGTCGGGGTGACCAGTGGCGGGAAGCCGAGGTCTTCACGCACACGCGGGATTTCGGCCAGCACTTCGTTCATGCGGTTGAGGGCGCCCTGCTCCTTGAGCTGGTTGGCCAGGTTGGAAATCATGCCGCCCGGTACCTGGTTGACCTGCACCCGGGTGTCTACCGCGGTGAACTCGCTTTCGAACTGGTGGTACTTCTTGCGCACAGCGTAGAAGTACAAGCCGATCTCCTGCAGAAGCTCCAGGTCCAGGCCGGTGTCGAACTCGCTGCCCTTGAGTGCAGCAACCATCGACTCGGTACCCGGATGGCTGGTGCCCCAGGCGAAGCTGGAGATGGCGGTGTCGATGTGGTCCGCGCCATTTTCCACGGCCTTCAGCTGGCACATGGCTGCCAGGCCGGCGGTATCGTGGGAGTGAATGAACACCGGCAGCGACTGTTCTGCCTTCAGCGCCTTGACCAGCTCGCCAGTGGCGAACGGGGTCAGCAGGCCGGCCATGTCCTTGATCGCCACCGAGTCGCAACCCATGGCTTCCATCTGCTTGGCCTGGTTCACGAAGGCTTCGATGGTGTGTACCGGGCTGGTGGTGTAAGCGATGGTGCCCTGGGCGTGCTTGCCGGCGGCCTTGACCGCTTCGATGGCCACGCGCAGGTTACGCACGTCGTTCATGGCGTCGAAAATGCGGAACACATCGATGCCGTTGACCGCCGCCTTGGCGACGAAGGCCTTGACCACGTCGTCGCTGTAATGACGGTAGCCCAACAGGTTCTGGCCGCGCAGCAGCATTTGCAGGCGGGTGTTTGGCAGCGCTGCGCGCAGCTTGCGCAGGCGCTCCCACGGGTCTTCCTTGAGGAAGCGCACGCAGGCGTCGAAGGTTGCACCACCCCAGACTTCCAGCGACCAGTAGCCAACCTTGTCGAGCTTGTCGCAGATCGGCAGCATGTCTTCGGTACGCATGCGGGTAGCCAGCAGGGACTGGTGAGCGTCGCGCAGGATCGTGTCGGTTACGTGAATTTTCTTGGACATTATAGGGTTCCTCACAGGCCTGCGTGGGCGGCGATGGCGGCGGCGATGGCCAGGGCCAGCTCTTCGGGTTTGCGCTTGATCGAGTAGTTGGTCAATTCAGGGTGGCTTTCGACAAAGCTGGTATTGAACTGGCCGCTACGGAATTCCGGATTGCGCAGGATTTCCTGGTAGTACGCGGCGGTGGTCTTCACCCCTTGCACGCGCATGTCGTCCAGGGCCCGCAGGCCGCGGTCCATGGCTTCTTCCCAGGTCAACGCCCACACCACCAGTTTCAGGCACATGGAGTCGTAGAACGGTGGAATGGTATAGCCGGTGTAGATCGCCGTGTCGGTGCGCACGCCCGGGCCGCCGGGGGCGTAGTAACGGGTGATCTTGCCGAAGCTGGGCAGGAAGTTGTTTTTCGGGTCTTCAGCATTGATACGGAACTGCAGGGCGTAGCCGCGGTGCTGAATGTCTTCCTGCTTGACCGACAGTGGCAGCCCCGAGGCGATGCGGATCTGCTCACGAACGATGTCGATACCGGTGATTTCCTCGGTAATAGTGTGTTCCACCTGCACCCGGGTGTTCATTTCCATGAAGTACACTTCGCCATCGGCGAGCAGGAACTCCACGGTACCGGCGTTCTCGTAATTCACCGCTTTGGCCGCACGCACCGCCAGGTCGCCGATGTAGGCGCGCTGCTCAGGAGTGAGCTGTGGGCTGGGGGCAATTTCGATGAGCTTCTGGTTACGGCGCTGGATAGAGCAGTCGCGCTCGAACAGGTGCACTACGTTACCGAAGCTGTCACCGAGAATTTGCGCCTCGATGTGCTTAGGGTTGACGATGCATTTCTCCAGGAACACTTCGGCCGAACCGAATGCCTTGGTCGCCTCGGAAATGACCCGTGGGAAGTTCTGTTCCAGTTCTTCGCGGCTATTGCAACGGCGAATACCACGGCCGCCACCACCGGAGGTGGCCTTGAGCATCACCGGATAACCGATGCGGTCACCTTCGCTCAGGGCTTCATGAATATCGGCAACGTTACCTTCGGTGCCCGGGGTTACCGGCACACCGGCGGCGATCATGGTGCGGCGCGCTTCGGTCTTGTCGCCCATACGGCGAATCACGTCGGCGGCCGGGCCGATGAACTTGATCCCGCGCTCGGCGCAAATTTCTGCCAGTTCAGCGTTTTCCGAAAGGAAACCGTAGCCTGGGTGCAGGGCATCACAGCCGGTTTCCACAGCCAGGTTCACCAGCTTGCGCGGGTTGAGGTAACCGGCCAGCGGCTCGGCACCGATGCTGTGTGCTTCGTCAGCGCGCTTGACGTGCAAGGCATGCCGGTCGGCGTCGGAAAAGATCGCTACCGAGCGAATGCCCATCTCGGCGCAAGCACGCACGATCCGAACTGCGATTTCACCTCGGTTGGCGATCAGGATTTTTTTTATCACTGGAGTCTTCCCAAAGCCGTAGGAACAGTCGAGCCGGTTCTACCGGTCGGCGCGTGACCAGACGTTGCTAGCCAGTCGCGTATTCACCCTAGCGCTGTAGGTCGATAAACAAAAATCAATATTTGTTAGAGGCTGTATTAGCAAAAGCTTATAGTTGGGTAACAAGGTGTTGCCGACGAGCTGATTAAAATGCGTAAGTCCTTGATGCGTATGACATTGCGTCAACTCCAGATCTTTAACGAGGTGTGCGATTTGCGGTCGTACAGCCGTGCTGCGGAGGAGATGGCGCTGACGCAACCCGCCGTTAGTCTACAGATCCGCCAGCTTGAAGAGCTGATTGGCCAGCCATTGTTCGAGTACGTGGGCAAGAAGCTCTACCTGACCGAGGCGGCCGAGGCCCTGCAGCGCGCCAGCCACGATATCTTCGGGCGCCTGGAGAGCCTGGACATGCAGCTGTCGGACATGCAGGGCTCACTGCAGGGTCAGTTGAAACTGGCGATCGAGTCCAGTGCCAAGTACTTCGTGCCACACCTGTTCGCCGCCTTCAAGCAGCGTCACCCGGAAGTCAACCTGACCCTGACGGTGGTCAATCGTGCCCAAGCCATCCGCCGTCTTTCCGATAACCGCGACGACCTGATCATCATGTCGATGGTGCCGCAAGACATGGGCCTGGAGTTTCTGCCGTTCCTCAACAACCCGATCGTTGCGGTTGCGCCGCCACAGCACCCGCTGTGCAAGCTGGAGCAGTTGCGCATGCAGGACCTGGAGCCTCATACCCTGCTGGTCCGCGAGCAAGGTTCGGGAACACGCAAGGCGTGCGAAGAGTACTTCAAGGACAAGCGCGTGCATTTCGCCCAGACGCTTGAAGTAGCCTCGGCCGATGCCCAGCGCGAATGCGTGATCGCCGGGCTGGGGATCGCCCTGTTGACCCGTCACGCCGTCAACCTGGAATTGGCTACCGGGATGCTGAAGGAATTACCGGTCGAGGAGCTACCGCTGTACCGTAGCTGGTGCGTGGTGCAGGCCAAGGCCAAGCGGCAGTCACCGGTGGCCTTGGCGTTTCTTGCATTCATACGCGGCGAACGTGCTCTTATCAGCGCGCTTGTTGAACGTTTTTCGGGGAAGTTGCCGCCGACGACTGCCATACCGTGAGTGCTTGCAGCTCGGGGTAGTCCGCCAGGTCGCGGAGCAATTGACGTTGGTCGCAATAGCTCTCGATCGCGCGGCGGTATTCCATACGGCGCTGATCCTTTTCCTGCTGCTTGCGAGCCTTGGCGTTGGGTTGGTACGTACCGTCGAAGTCACGAGCCATTGCCTGTCTCCCAGATAGTATGCGGGAGTTTCAGACTGGCCTTGATGGTTTACCGTTTGGCGGTGGAATGGTGACAGAATCGTGAATTTTCACTGCCTGTACCGGCCTCTTCGCGGGCTTGCCCCGTTCACACAGGAATTGCACCGATTTATAGAAGTGCACAGTACCTGTGGGAGCGGGCAAGCCCGCGAACAGGCCAGTACAGGTTGAATTCAGTCGTCGGTAGCCTTGATCGACTTGGGCGACAGACGCAAGCTGCGCAAGCTGCGTTTCACGCTCTTCAGGTGGTTGACCAGGCTAGGCCCGCGCGCCATGGCAACGCCCATGGCCAGCACGTCGATCACCACCAGGTGGGCAATACGCGAGGTCAGTGGGGTGTAGATCTCGGTGTCTTCATGCACGTCGATCGCCAGGTTGACCGTCGATAGCTCGGCCAGCGGCGTCTGGCTGGGGCACAGGGTAATCAGGTTGGCGCCGCTCTCACGCACCAGGTTGGCAGTGATCAGCAGGTCCTTGGAACGGCCCGACTGGGAAATACACACCGCCACATCGCCCGGTTTCAGGGTAACGGCCGACATCGCTTGCATGTGGGGGTCGGAATACGCTGCCGCGCTGAGCAGCAGGCGGAAGAACTTGTGCTGGGCATCGGCCGCAACCGCACCGGACGCGCCAAAGCCATAGAACTCTACCCGCTGCGCCTGGGCCATGGCGCTCACGGCTTGTTGCAGCGCCTGCGGATCAAGGTGCTCGCGCACTTCCATCAGGGTGTGCAGGGTGGTGTCGAAGATCTTCAGGCTGTAGTCGGCGACCGAATCGTCTTCGTGGATGGCGAACTGACCGAAGCTGGCCCCGGCAGCCAGGCTTTGCGCCAGCTTCAGCTTCAGGTCCTGGAAGCCCGAGCAGCCAATGGCCCGGCAGAAACGCACGATGGTCGGCTCACTGATACCCACGCTGTGCGCCAAATCGGCCATGGAGCTGTGCATGACGGCAGCCGGGTCGAGCAGCACGTGGTCGGCCACTTTCAGTTCCGATTTGCGCAGCAAGTGGCGCGATTGGGCGATATGTTGCAACAGATTCACAGGCGGGACTCGGTTATGATCGGCTTGCCGGGTTGTAGCTTTCTTGTAGTTATACTACATGGACGCCAACCCGCCCAGTTAAACGAACGTGGAGAGTGGTGGTTTGACTATTCCTTGCGACATTCTGGTCTTCGGCGGCACCGGTGATCTGGCCCTGCACAAATTGCTTCCGGCGCTCTACCACCTGTTTCGCGAGGCCCGTCTGAACCCTGCCGTGCGGGTCATCGCACTGGCCAGGCGCAACCTGCCACGCATCGACTATCTGAAGCTCGCCGAACGCCATTGTCGGGCGCAGATTGCCCGCAGCGACTTCGACGAAGAGGTGTGGCAGCGGTTTTCCGCACGGGTCGACTACTTCCCGATGGATGCTTCACAGAGCGCCGACTTCGGCCGCCTGGCACGCTACCTGGGCGAACCCGGTGGGCTGACGCGCATCTTCTACCTGGCCACCGCTCCCAACCTGTTCGTGCCGATTGCCAACCACCTGCGCATTGCCGGACTGGCCGACACCGAAGCGCGCATCGTGCTGGAAAAACCGATCGGCCATTCGCTGGAATCGGCCACTGCCATCAATGAAGCGATTGGCACGGTGTTCGAAGAAAGACAGGTGTTCCGCATCGACCACTACCTGGGCAAGGAAACCGTGCAGAACCTGATGGCCCTGCGTTTTGCCAATGCCCTGCTGGAGCCGGTGTGGCGCAACAACCAGGTCGACCATGTCCAGATCAGCGTTTGCGAGACACTGGGCGTAGAAAACCGCGGTGCCTACTATGATCGCGCCGGGGCTATTCGCGACATGCTGCAGAACCACCTGCTGCAGCTGCTGTGCCTGGTGGCCATGGAGCCACCCGCGCAATTCGAGGCAGAGGCGGTACGCGACGAAAAGGTGAAAATCCTGCGCGCCCTCAAGCCGATCACCGGCCAGGATGTGCAGGACAAGACGGTACGCGGCCAATATGGGGCCGGGCGTATCGGCGGCCAGGAAGTGCCGGCCTACTACTTTGAAAAGGACGTCGACAACGACAGCGATACCGAAACTTTCGTGGCCATCGAGGCGCATATCGACAACTGGCGCTGGGCGGGCGTGCCTTTCTATCTGCGCACCGGCAAACGCATGGCGCGGCGCGCTTCGCAGATCGTCATCCAGTTCAAGCCAGTGCCTCACGAACTGTTCAGCGGCGGCCAGGTCAACCAGTTGCTGATACAGCTGCAACCGGACGAACGCATCAGCCTGCGCATGATGACCAAGAGCCCAGGCAAGGGCATGCGCCTGGAACCCGTGGACCTGGACCTTAAACTGGCCCAGGTGTTCAGCCAGACTCGCCGCTGGGAAGCCTACGAGCGTCTGCTGCTGGATGTGCTCGAAGGTGATTCGACACTGTTCATGCGCCGCGATGAAGTGGAAGCAGCCTGGGCTTGGGTAGATCCAATCATCAAGGGCTGTGAAGAGCACTTCCAGGCGCCCCGCCCCTACCCGGCTGGCAGTTTCGGGCCCGAACAAGCCAACAGCCTGCTCGCCAGGCATGGCAGGCACTGGCATGGCTGAATGGCCTGCGCGATGGCGCGATCTTTAATCTGATACAGCAGCAGATGAAGTGCGAAGGTGCGAAATCCATAAGGTGAAGGCCATCGCCTGACCATGCCTCAGCCAGCTTGCGCAAGCCGTGACCTGGCCCCGGACCGATGAGCGGGATGCCGCCAGGTGAATATTCATACAGTAGATATTTGCCCCTTACCCGGCATCGCCCTAGAATGGCCCGATGCGCACAGACGACCTCTCTCTCCTGCTGAATTCCCTCAACGATGCCCAACGCCAGGCCGTAGCGGCCACGCTCGGGCGTCAACTGGTGCTTGCCGGCGCCGGTTCCGGTAAAACCCGCGTGCTGGTACACCGCATCGCCTGGCTGATCCAGGTCGAGCAGGCGTCGCCGCACTCGATCCTGTCGGTGACCTTCACCAACAAGGCCGCAGCAGAAATGCGCCAGCGGATCGAGCAACTGCTGGGCATCAACCCGGCAGGCATGTGGGTAGGCACCTTCCACGGCCTGGCCCATCGCCTGTTGCGGGCCCACTGGCAGGAAGCGCGGCTGGTGCAGAACTTCCAGATCCTCGACAGCGACGACCAGCAGCGCCTGATCAAGCGGGTCATGCGCGAGTTGGGCCTGGACGAGCAGAAGTGGCCGGCACGCCAGGCCCAATGGTTCATCAACGGACAGAAAGACGAAGGCCTGCGCCCGCAGCATATCCAGGCGGGGGGCGACCTGTTCCTGGCGACCATGCGCGAGGTCTATACGGCCTACGAGCAGGCTTGCGAGCGCGCCGGTGTCATCGATTTCTCCGAGCTGCTGCTTCGCGCCCTGGACCTGTGGCGTGACCACCCGGGCCTGCTGGAGCACTATCAGCGACGCTTCCGCCACGTGCTGGTGGACGAGTTCCAGGATACCAACGCCGTGCAGTACGCCTGGTTGCGCCTGCTGGCACGCGGTGGCGACAGCCTGATGGCGGTAGGCGATGACGACCAGTCGATCTACGGCTGGCGCGGCGCCAAGATCGAGAACATTCACCAGTACACCGCCGACTTCCCCGACGCCGAAATGATCCGCCTGGAGCAGAACTACCGCTCCACCGGCGGCATCCTCAAGGCGGCCAACGCGCTGATCGCCAACAACAGCGGGCGCCTGGGCAAGGAACTGTGGACCGACATGGGCGAAGGCGAACCACTGACCCTGTACGCGGCCTACAACGAGCACGACGAAGCGCGCTATGTCGTGGAAACCATCGAGAGCCTGGTCAAGCAGGGCAATGCGCGCAACGAGATCGCCATCCTGTACCGTTCCAACGCCCAGTCGCGCGTGCTGGAAGAGGCCCTGCTGCGCGAGCGCATCCCCTACCGCATCTATGGCGGCCAGCGCTTCTTCGAGCGCGCCGAAATCAAGAATGCCATGGCTTACCTGCGCCTGATCGAAGGGCGTGGCAACGATGCCGCTCTGGAGCGGGTGATCAACGTGCCGCCGCGCGGTATTGGCGAAAAAACCGTCGAAGCCATCCGCGAGCACGCCCGCCACAGCCAGCTGTCCATGTGGGAGGCCATGTGCCAGCTGATCGCTGCCAAGGCCCTCAAAGGCCGCGCCGCCAGTGCCCTGGGGGCCTTTATCGAGCTGATCGAGGGGCTGGCTGCCAAGGTTGTGGACATGCCGCTGCATACCATGACCCAGACCACCATCGAACAGTCCGGCCTGATCACCTATCACCAGGAAGAAAAGGGTGAAAAGGGCCAGGCACGGGTAGAAAACCTTGAGGAACTGGTCAGTGCGGCGCGCAACTTCGAGTCCACCGACGAAGACGCCGACCTTTCCCCGCTCTCGGCCTTCCTTGGCCACGCCTCACTCGAAGCTGGCGATACTCAGGCTGACGAGCATGAAGACAGCATCCAGCTGATGACCCTGCACAGCGCCAAAGGCCTTGAGTTCCCATATGTGTTCCTGGTGGGCATGGAAGAAGGCTTGTTCCCGCACAAGATGAGCCTGGAAGAACCCGGCCGCCTGGAAGAGGAACGACGCCTGGCCTATGTAGGCATCACCCGCGCCATGCGCCAGCTGGTCATGACCTATGCCGAAACACGCCGCCTTTATGGCAGCGAGACTTACAACAAGGTGTCGCGTTTCGTACGTGAAATTCCGGCAGGCCTGGTTCAGGAAGTACGCCTGTCCAACAGCGTCAGCCGCCCGTTCGGCGGGGCCAAGACGGCCACCAACAGCAACCTGTTCGCCAATGCCAGCATTCCGCAGACCGCGTTCAACCTTGGCCAGCGTGTGCAGCATGCGGTATTCGGCGAAGGTGTGATCCTCAACTTCGAGGGTTCTGGCGCTCAGGCGCGGGTGCAGGTGAATTTTGCCGAAGGTAGCAAATGGCTGATGCTGGGGTATGCCAAGCTCGAGGCTGTCTAAAGCCCGCAAGGGTCGGGCCTGCCAACTTTGTAACATTCAAGCAAAAGCTCGAAACACTATGTCGCTGGTCATGTGCCCGGGAACCTGTGCACCATGACGCGCGTGCAATCCACAACAGGGGATATCCCACTTATGCAACGTTTTCTTAGCATCGCACTGGCGCTCTGCGTCGGCCTGACGCTGAGCCTGGACGCCAGCGCCAAGCGTTTCGGCGGCGGCAAGAGCTCGGGCTCCGCGCCTATCCACCAGACCCGCCAGGCTACGCCAACCACGCCTGCTGCCGCGCCGACCGTACCTGGCCGTGCACCGGCTGCCGCCAGCGGTGCTTCGCGCTGGTTGGGCCCACTGGCCGGCCTCGCCGCCGGTGGCCTGCTGGCTTCCATGTTCATGGGCGACGGTTTCGAAGGCTTCCAGATCATGGACTTCCTGATCGTGGCGCTCATCGCCTTCCTCGTGTTCCGCTTCATCGCCGCGCGCCGTCGCCAGCAGCAGCCGCAAATGGCCATGCCAGGCCATGCGCCGATGCAGCGTGAGGCTCACGCGCAGCCTGCGCAGCCGTCGATTTTCGGTGGTTCGGCCGCACCTGCTGCCACAGCCGCACCGGTGATCAACGCGCCGGCCTGGTTCAACGAGCAGAGCTTCCTGGCGGCAGCCCGTAACCACTTCCAGTCGCTGCAGCAGCACTGGGATGCCAATGAAATGGACAAGATCAGCGAGTTCGTTACCCCGCAAATGCTTGAGTTCCTCAAGCGTGAGCGTGCTGAGCTGGGTGATGGCTTCCAGTCTACCTACATCGATAACCTGGAAGTGCAACTGGACGGTGTCGATGACCGCGCCGACCGCACCGACGCTACCCTGACCTTCCGTGGCGTGTCGAAGAATTCGCGCTTCGACCAGGGCGAAGTGTTCAGCGAAAGCTGGCACATGGTTCGCGCCCAAGGCGAGAACCAGCCTTGGCTGGTAGCCGGTATCCGTCAAAACAGCTAATCGCTGCGTGCTAAACACAGAACCCCGGGCTTGCCCGGGGTTTTTGCTTTTGCCAAAGTGGGCTACTAGGGTATAAGGCGCAGCGTTGTCATCTAGGTCAGAGGAAGTGAACCGTGGAAGAAGTGATCGAACAACTCCGTGAAGCGAATGAGCCGGTACCGGTGCCCCTGGAGCTTCCCGACGAAGACCAGCTGGTAGAAATCGAAGAGCAGCTGTTCATCAATATTCCATTCGTGTTCAAAGAGTTTCTGCTGACCGTAAGTGATGTGGTTTACGGCTCCCTTGAGCCAGTTACCGTCACTGATCCGCACTCGCACACCTACCTGCCAGATGTGGCCTCCAACGCTTGGGATGCCGGCGTACCGCGCGACCTGATTCCGCTGTGCCAGGACGGCGACAATTACTATTGCGTGGAAGAAGACGGCACCGTGGTGCTGTGGGATGCCGAAGAGGAAGGTGTCGGCGAAGACAGTTGGGAATCGGTGTGGCACTGGGCGCGAGATGTTTGGCTGGAGAGCTGATCGCTAACGCCCTTATAGATGCGCGATTTGAGGCAGGAAAATGACGTCTTAGCGACTCAAGGTCGTTAAAATCGCCAGGCTTTTTGCGCCTGGCGACATCGCTATAGCCCCATCTCCTCGGGCGGGCGAGATACTTTGCCCGGGGCAGACCCCCTCAGTGCGAGTTCTCGCGACTGTTCTCCAGCGTCTCCAGCAACGCGATCTGCATGCGCGTGTGCACGCGGATGAGCCAGCGCCACAACAACGCCACCACCACCGCAGCTACCACGGCAATCACCAGCAGCAATTCGCTGGTGGGCAGAATGCTGGCGGACAATGCCGACAGCAGCAGGAAAATCACCAACAGCGACAACAGCGGGATCACTTCGGCGATCACACGGCGCACGCGCTGGGTATGTCGCCCGGCCATTTCCGGCTTCACGCCCATCTCTGCCAGCAGCATCGAGAGTGCTTTTAGCTTGCGGTACGCGGCGATCAGGAATGGCAGTGACAGCAACAACGCTGCCCCCCAAATGACGGCCTTCTGATGGCTGACATCGCTGACCCACTCGCTGAGCCAATTGCCGAGACGCCCTGCAAAATAACCGCCACTGAAGAAGATGGCGATCACCAGCGCCAGGTTCACCCCCACCTGCAACAGGATGCGCCGGATCATCGCCGCCAGCATGGCACTCTCGCCCTGCGGCTGGATGTTGCGCAACCACTCGCCATACAACGACAGCACGCGCGCGAGGCGGGCGGGCACCACATTGCCCAGTTTCTGCGACAACGGGTCAGCCGCGCGGATCAGGTAGGGTGTCAGCAACGTAGTGATTGCCGATACTGCGACCGCCACCGGGTATAGGAAGTCGCTGGTCACCTGCAGGGTCATGCCCAGCGCGGCGATGATGAAAGAGAACTCGCCAATCTGCGAAAGCCCCATGCCCACGCGTAAAGACGTACGCCCGTCATTGCCGGCTATAAACGCCCCCATGCCGCAAGACAGCATCTTGCCCAGTACCACCGCCAGGGTGATGACTACGATCGGCCAGGCATAGTCGATGAGCACCTCAGGATCAATCATCATACCGATGGCGACGAAGAATATGGCGCTGAACAGGTCGCGTACGGGCTCAATCAAGCGTTCAATCTTCAACAACTGGCGTGATTCGGCCATGATCGCGCCAATCAGGAAAGCGCCCAGAACCATACTGTATTCCAGCTTCACGACCAGCAGGCAGAAGCCGAAACACAGGCCCAGAACGGTGATCAGCAACATTTCGTTGCTTTCGAACCTTGCGACGTAGGCCAATAACCGCGGCACCAGCAAAATACCGATGACCAGAGCGACAACCATGAACAGCGACAGCTTGCCGACTGTGGAGAACACCTCGCCCGAGCTGACCGTGCCGCTGACCGCGATACCCGACAGCAGGGCAATGATACCGATGCCAAGAATGTCCTCGACGATCAGCACGCCGAAGATCAGCTGGGCAAAGCGCTCGTTCTTCATCTTCAAGTCGTTGAGCGCCTTGACGATGATGGTGGTGGAGGAAATGGCCAGGATGGCGCCCAGGAACAGTGAATCCATGGTGCTCCAGCCAAACCAGCGGCCAATCTCAAAACCGATCCAGATCATCAGCACGATTTCCAGGAACGCTGCGATGAACGCCGTGGCACCGACCTTGAACAGCTTGCGCAAGCTGAACTCGAGCCCCAGGCAGAACATCAGGAAGATCACCCCCAGTTCGGCGAGGGTCTTGATGGTGTCTTCGTCATGAATCAGGCCGAACGGCGGAGTGTGCGGGCCAATGATGAAGCCGGCGACAATGTAGCCCAGCACCACCGGCTGCTTGAAACGGTGAAAAAGAATGGTGACCACGCCAGCGACCAGCATGATGACTGCCAGGTCCTGGATGAAGCTGATGGCATGCATGGCGTGATACTCCTTTTCTCGTCTTGTGAATGCCTGGGCAGACCGCTCCTCTGCCGAGGCAAACCTGAGCGAGCAGCAAGTACATACTGTATTGAATCCGGGAACACCCATGTTGCATGGGCGTACTCAGGTTAACATCGCGCTCCGCCGCAAAAAGCCAGTGCAATATGCAGAAACAGATCGGCTGGAAAAGCGCCGCTGATGGCATGATCAGCGTGACGATGATGCGCCAGCCAACGTCCCGTATCAGCAAGGCACATTCAAAAGAGGGGAACAGCAGTGTCAGCAGATAACGCCCTCCATTCGCCCGATTCAGCGCAACCTCACCGTGAGCACACTATGGAACCTGGAAACGCCCAGCTGAGCATGACCGTCCTGATGACCCCGGACATGGCCAACTTTTCTGGCAACGTACATGGCGGCACCCTGCTCAAGTACCTCGACGAAGTGGCTTATGCATGCGCCAGCCGTTATGCCGGCAGTTATGTGGTAACCCTGTCGGTCGACCAGGTGATCTTCCGTGAACCCGTGCACGTGGGTGAACTGGTAACCTTCCTGGCGTCGGTCAACTACACCGGCAACACTTCGATGGAAGTTGGCATCAAAGTGGTGACCGAGAACATTCGCGAGCGCTCGGTGCGCCATTCCAACAGTTGCTTCTTCACCATGGTCGCGGTCGACGATAACCGCCGCCCGGTGCCGGTGCCACCACGCCAGCCGCACAGCAGCGAAGAAAAGCGCCGCTTCCTGCAAGGCCAGCAGCGCCGTCAGATCCGCCAGGAACTGGAAAAGCGCTATCAGGACTTGAAAACCGACGCCATTTAAAGCGCCAGTAACTGCGCTTCGAAGCGCACCCGTGGGTGCGCAATGCGGTCCTGGGCCCGTACCAGCTGCAATTCGTAGCTGGCGCAAGCCTGGGTTTCCAGCAGCACTTCATGCACTGCCGCAGCCGTGAATTCGAATGCCTGCACCCAGCTGTCGCCAAGCAGCACACGCGCCAGGAACAGGCCTGAGGTCAGGTCACCCACCCCTACCGGCTGACGCGGAAACGCCAGCAGTGGGCGGCGCAAGTGCCAGCTGTGCTCGGCGGTCACCAGCAACATTTCGAACTGTTCTTCGGCCCGCCCGGGGTAAGCCAGATGCTTGACCAGTACAACCTGCGGCCCACGCTGCAGCAGGCTGCGCGCCATGTTCACGCAATCCTCCAGAGACTGGGCGCGGCGCCCACAGAAGCTGTCCAGCTCCAGCTGGTTGGGGCACAGGATGTCCGCCGTGGCTGCAGCCTCGTCAAGCAGGAACTCACTGACTTCGGGCGGCACGATGCAACCCTTTTCCGGGTGCCCCATGACCGGGTCGCACAGGTATAACGCTTTTGGGTTTACCGCCTTGATCCGCTCGACACCGGCCAGGATCGCTCGCCCTTGTTCGGCACTGCCCAGGTAGCCGGAAAGCACTGCATCACAATGGCCCAGCTCGCCGATGTTGGAAATGCCTTCGACCAATGCAGGAATTTGCGCTGGGGCAAGCACTTCCCCCGCCCACTGGCCATACTGTGTGTGATTGGAGAACTGCACGGTATTGAGGGGCCAGGCATTGACCCCGATACGCTGCATGGGAAATACCGCGGCGCTGTTGCCGGCGTGGCCGAACACCACGTGGGACTGAATGGCGAGCAGGTGCGGGGTACGTTTCATGCGGGAGGTTTCCAAAGCTGTTTCAAGGATTGTGCGCAGCGCAGTATGAACTCGATTGCCACCTGTACGACAGGCCAGGAACGCAGTTAAGCTGGATCTACCTGTTTGGAGCATATGCAAATGTTGACCCTGGAGAACCTCTTCGTCCTGATGCTGGTAGCCACGGCAGGCGCCTGGTTGTGGCACAACCATGGGTTGCGTGAAAAGGCCCTGGAACGGGTCAAACAGCATTGCGCCAAACTCGACCTGGAGTTGCTTGACGATGCCGTAGCGCTCAAGCGCATCGCCTTTGTCCGGGATGCCAATGGCCGCAAGCGCCTGGCACGCGTCTATGCCTTCGAATTCACCGTCACGGGTGAGCAACGTCACCCCGGCACCGCGACCCAGTTCGGCGCCCACAGCGTGCAGATCGAACTAGCGCCCTACCCGTTCGAAATCAAGACCCCACCACGCGCCGACAACGTCATAGAGATGCAGCAATGGCGCCAGGAGCATAACCGCTGGCGCAACTGATCAACTGACGCGACATTCATTCAACCCGGCTTGCAACGCGGGTTGCGGTTGCGGCTGATGGAAAATCAGCTCGATACGGCTGTCCCTGCGCCAGTCGCTGGGCTGCCAAGCGGGCATATCCCCATTCAGCCCATTGAATGACCACCAGCCCTCCATGCTGTGGATAACTCCCTTGGCCCGTCGCCATGGCAAAGCACACAAGAAAGCTTTCAGCCGCTGTGGATAAAACTGTTGTCCAGGGTGCCACCGCCAGCCAATACTCCAACCACCCTCTCCCTGCTGGACAAGGCAAATCGGTTGACTCGGGTCAGCCCACAATGCTGCTGGAGCGATTCCAAGATTGTCGACAATCCTGTTTTTCAAGAATGGGCTGTCAACAATCTGTGGAGATACCGTCGGGAGGCCGGACAAAGGCAGCTGCCCTTGCACGGTCCACATGATCTTCTTTTCTTGAAATTTATTACTTATCAACAACTTATGTATTTCATCCACAGCCTCTGACTTATTGAAAACCACGCTTTCAGAGGCGTTGAAAGCCTGCTGTTGAGCCTCTGGAAGAGGCTCGTTTCGAGCCATGGCCCGGGCATCCACAACCATCAGGAGTGGCTGAATTGTCAGCACTCCAACCCAAGGCGCTTGTTGCAGCTGAGCCAGCAGCTGCAAGGGATGGCCCAGGCCGGAAGGTTCGATAAACAGCCGGTCAGGCCGCGATTTGCGCAGCAGTCGTCCCAGGCCCACCTGGAACGGCATGCCGTTGACGCAGCACAGGCAGCCGCCTGCGACCTCGCCGATGGCGATGCCGTCTTCGTCACGGCTGAGTAAGGCTGCATCCAGGCCGACAAGGCCGAACTCGTTGATCAATACCGCCCAGCGCTCGTTGGCTGGGCGCTGAGCCAGCAAGTGACGGATCAGCGTGGTCTTGCCAGCACCAAGGGGGCCGGCAATTACATGGGTGGGAATGTTCTGCAGCATGGGGTGGCTTCAGGCGGCGGTGATGCCTCACTATGCGCCGTCAAGCCAGCCAGTCAAGGCTGAGCAGCAAACGCCCCCGCTGCGCCGAAGGTGACCGATGCACCAAGCCTGCCCCTTCGTTACCCTGCCATTGTTCGCCTTTAAGTATCGCAACCTCGGCGGCTTGCAGGTGTTGGATGTTATCCACAGGTGGCTGAGCTGTGTGTAACTCTCCACGACAGCTATCCCGCTCTTGCAACCATTCACTACCTGGGCCGACGTAAGTGGTGAGCAAGCGCAACGGTACGTTATCCACATGGAAGCGTGGGCACATCGGAGCGTTCAACACGCGCAAGCGCAAACCGACCCGTCGTGCGCCAACCAGACAGGTATAAGCCGCCACCAACCACGTCACATCAGCTACGAAAGCTTCATACCCATGCAAATCCGCCGCTTCACGCAGCAGATCTGGCAATACCGGCTTCTGCTCCTCGTTCACATCAATCACCCGCTGATCAGCCAAGGGCTGGCCAAGGCTGATCACCAGTGCGGCAAAGTCCTCCAGTTGGGCCGGCAAGCGCCGCCGCCATACGGCCAGGTTCACGCCATCCTGCAGCACTTCGGCCAGCACCTGGGGCGACTCGCCAAACACCTGAAAGATATCCACAGGTCGGTGCGCCAGGTTCATGCTGCCGCCTCCTCATGCCATGGGCCAAATGGGTCAGGTAGGCGCAACCAGCCCATGTGGCCCAAGTCCATTTCTTGATCCGTCAACAGGCATGCATCGAGGGCTGTGGATAATTTTTCGAAGTCGATATTCTGCCCGATAAACACCAACTCCTGGCGGCAGTCACCGGTCTCAGCGGTCCAGTGTTTCAAGATCTCGCTGGTGTTATCCACATCCTGTGGCCACTGCTCGCGTGGCACGAAGCGCCACCAGCGGCCAGCCAGACCATGGCGCATCATGCCGCCCGCTTGCGACCAGCTGCCAGCTTCCTGATATTTGCTGGCCAACCAGAAAAAGCCTTTGGAACGCAGCAGCCTTCCGTTTTCCCAGTCCTTGTGGATAAAGTCGTAAAAGCGCTGTGGATGAAGCGGGCGTCGGGCTTGCCAGGTCATGGCCGCGATACCGTACTCTTCGGTTTCTGGTACATGTTCACCGCGCAGCTCCTGCAACCAGCCTGGTGCCTGGGCCGCCTGATCGAAGTCGAACAGCCTGGTGTTGAGGATACGTGCCAACGGCACTTGGCCCATGACCATGGGTACGATCTGCGCTCGGGCATTGAGACTGCGCAAAATAGCGATGAGTTCTTCGCGCTCATGTTGGCTGATCAGGTCGATCTTGCTCAGCAGCAGCACATCTGCGAACTCGACCTGCTCGATCAGCAAATCACTGATCGACCGCTCGTCTTCTTCGCCCAACGTTTCGCCCCGGCTGGCCAGGCTGTCTGCTGCTTGATAGTCGCGCAGGAAGTTCAAGCCATCGACCACGGTGACCATGGTGTCCAGTCGCGCCATATCGGACAGACTGCGACCCTGCTCGTCGCGGAAAGTGAAGGTCTCAGCCACTGGCAGTGGCTCAGAGATACCGGTGGACTCGATCAGCAAATAATCGAAACGCCCCTCTTCGGCCAGCCGCGCAACCTCCTCAAGCAGGTCTTCGCGCAACGTGCAGCAAATGCAGCCGTTGCTCATCTCGACCAGTTTCTCTTCAGCGCGGTTAAGGCTGACATTGCGCTGCACCTCACTGGCATCGATGTTGATTTCACTCATATCGTTGACGATTACCGCCACCCGCAAGTTGTCGCGGTTGCACAGCACATGGTTGAGCAGCGTGCTCTTGCCGGCGCCCAAAAAGCCGGACAGCACGGTGACGGGAAGACGATTGAACATGGCGAACCCCTTCAGGCAGACGCATTCGAAACGATGCATTGCATAATGTTATAAGGTAACAATACAATTTCGCCAAGGGGTTCTCGACGGACGAGTGCTCACAGAGGATGAAAAATGAATTTGCCACGCGTCATGGCATTGCTGTTACTCACCATGCCTGCCTCGCTCTTGGCCATGCCACAAAACAAAACATTGGCCCTTTGTACGCGAAGTGCGACGCTGCTCGCTTGCCAGGACGGCAAAGGCAGTTACTACAGTGTGCGTACTGAAGGCAGCACCTTCTACCTTCGCGGCTACGACTTCAGCAGCCGTCGGCTGTGGGCACAAACCAACAGCCGCTACGGCACATTGACTTTTTTTACCGGCCTGGCCAGCGATGGTGAGGCCTGGGTGGGTTACAGCCGCCGCGTAGGCTGGACCACCTTGAACCGCGTATCCAGTTCCAGCGGGGAGCGCTTCAAGCTGCATTGCAGCTTGATCGAGGGCTGCCGTTGATGCCTCCTTTTGTTTTGAAGGCTTTTCCTCTGCTGCCTATTTGCACATCAGCTTCGAGCGCTTGCTGAAAACGCCTTTCTTGATCAGCCGTTCTCAGGCCGAAAAGCTATGCCGTAACCGCGTCGAGGCAAGAGTTGAAAATGAAATGTTCCACGTGGAACTATTCGTTTCCCTACCGACATCTGGAACTGGGCATGCTCGGCTGCTCGAACGACAACTGAGGCTGCAGGCCCACGACGCGGTTGCCATCAGCCAGTGGCAATGGGATTTCAGCTGCGCGGTTTGACCGTACCGCAGTCATTGCCTAGCCACACCGCACGTGTGTTCATGCTGCCTTGCTGCTGCACACCCGAAGCGTTGAACGTGCCACTGACCTGGGTGGTGAATTCCCGATCACTGAGGAATGTAGCCTGGCCACTACCCTGTGCTTTCGGGCAGCTGAACTGGAATTTCCACACGTTACCGGTACGGTCGGTAATCTTCTGTGTGCAGCCCGATTTCGGGTCCTGCAGGGGAATGTCATTCGTTGCCACCTGTTCAGGCGTCAGGCACGAACGCACACCCTTACCACCTACACTGACCCCTTGTTTGGCCAACACCCCTTCCATCATTGCGCGTTGCTCTGGCGGCAGGTTCTTCAACTGACCGAGCATGAATTCCATGTCGGGTAGCGGCTTGCCATCGACCTGCATGTTGCTGGTGGTCAGCTCCCACAACCCCGGTTGCAGCATCTGGGCTTGTACCAGTGGACTGCTCATGCCTAGGGCCAACGCCAACAGTGGCAGACGAATCTTCATGGACGAACGCTCCTGGAAAAAAGCCGGTCAAACGGGCCGGACTGAGCCTTAGACGCCAAATCCGCCTGCGGGTTGCAGGCGGACCGGGAACGTGTTCTGTTACCTCAAGTGTACTCGGCAAGCAGGATGCATATGGATTACCACAGCCCCTACTTCTTTGGTTACCTACTCGGCCTGATCCATCTGCTGGGTATTGTCGCCGCACTGCATGCGCTGTTCACCGTGCGGACAGCCCAGGGCGCCATTGCTTGGGCGATGCCCTTGCTCTTCATCCCCTACCTCACCTTGATCCCCTACCTGATCTTCGGCGCCCGCTCGTTCTATGCCTACATCAAGGCTCGGCGCCAGGCCAACCAGGAAATGCACGTGGCCATGGCCAACCTCAACTGGCGGCCCTGGGTTGAAGAAGCCCTTACCGCCCGCGAGTCGGAAAGCTACACAGCCTTGCGCGCCATGCCCAAGCTGGGTCGAATGCCATGCCTGGCAAATAACCAGGTGAAACTGCTGATCAATGGCAAAGCCACCTTCGATGCCATCTTCGCAGCCATCGAAAAAGCACGCGATGTGGTACTGGTGCAGTTCTTCATCATTCATGACGACACCCTCGGCAAGGCACTGCAGCAACTCTTGCTACGCAAAGCCGCCGAAGGCGTGCAGGTGTTCGTGCTGTACGACCGTGTCGGTAGCCATGCCTTGCCGTCCAGCTACAGCCAGGTGCTGCGTGACGGCGGTGTGCAGATCCATGCATTCGCCACACGTCGCGGCTGGTTCAACCGCTTCCAGGTGAACTTCCGCAACCATCGCAAGATTGTGGTGGTGGATGGCTTGCTCGGCTTCATCGGCGGCCACAATGTGGGAGACGAGTACCTGGGTGAACATCCACAGCTTTCCCCTTGGCGTGACACCCACGTACAGATCAGCGGGCCGGTGCTGGCCTGCTTGCAAGAGTCGTTCGCCGAGGACTGGTACTGGGCCACGCGCCAGCTACCGCCGCTGATCCTGCCCGATACGTACCCGGATAACGGTGTGCTGTGTCAGGCCTTGGCCAGCGGCCCGGCAGACCCACAAGAAACCTGCTCGCTGTTCTTCCTTGAAGCGATTCATTCGGCCACCCGCAGGGTGTGGATCACCAGCCCCTACTTCATCCCTGACGAGGCCGTGTTCGCCGCCTTGCGGCTGGCGGTGCTACGGGGAGTCGATGTGCGGGTGCTGATCCCGTCACGGCCTGACCACCGCATCGTCTACGCCGCCTCCAGCCTGTTTGCCTTCGAAGCAGTGCGCGCGGGGGTACGTATGTTCCGTTACCAACCCGGGTTTCTGCATCAGAAAGTGGTGCTGGTGGATGATGACATCAGTGCGATTGGGAGTGCCAACCTGGACAACCGATCGTTCCGCCTGAACTTCGAGATTACCCTGCTGACAGTCGATCACGGCTTCGCCGACCAGGTCGAGCACATGCTCCAGGAAGACTTCGAACAAGCGCGGGAAATTACTGCTGAAGACACCCAAGATACCCATCGACTGCAGCAATTGGGGATGCGGATTGCGCGGCTGATATCGCCGATTCTTTAGGGTGAACACGCCCGTTGAAAGCGGCCTTTTCGCGCTAAAGGCCGCTCCTGCACAACCCTATCAGGCTGCGACACTTACGATTTCAGCGGTACAAATCTTCCCGCGTCCAGGGCAGGTCATGATGCCCGTCGGCGTATGGCTTCACTGCCAATATCTGGTGCAGGTTGATCCAGCCCTTCTGAAAGGCGTAGGCACACCCGGCCAAGTACAAACGCCAGATCCGCAGGGTCTTCTCAGGCACCAGCGCTGCCGCCTTGTGCAACTGGTTCTCCAGGTTCTCGCTCCAGTGGTGCAAGGTTTTAGCGTAGTGCAGGCGCAGGCTCTCCACGTCCACTACCTCCAGCCCGGCTTCACAGATACTGGCGCTGATCATCGACAAGTGCGGCAGCTCGCCGTGGGGGAATACATAGCGATCGATGAACTCACCCGCCCCGCGCCCGACCGGTCGGCCATCGACGTGCTTGGCAGTGATGCCGTGGTTCATCACCAACCCCCCTTCCCTCACCGCCCCAAACAGCTTCTGGCAGTACAGCGCCAGGTTGGCATGCCCGACATGCTCGAACATACCCACGCTGACAACCTTGTCGAAGCGACCATCCTGGGGCAGATCGCGATAATCGAGAATCTGCAGGTCGACCTTGTCGGCAAGCCCTTCGGCTTGCACACGCTTGCGGCCGAGCTTCAATTGCTCCTTGCTCAGGGTAATGCCGAACACCTTGGCGCCATATTCACGGGCAGCGAACCGCGCCAGCCCGCCCCAGCCACAGCCAACATCGAGCAGGTAGTCACCGGCATCCAGGCGCAGCTTGCGGCACAGGTGGTCGAACTTGTCCTGCTGCGCCTGGTCGAGCGTATTGTCCGGCTCACGGAAGTAGGCGCAGGAATAGGCCATGTCCTGGTCCAGCCAAAGCTGGTAGAACGCGTTGGACACGTCATAGTGGTAGGAGATTGCCTTGGCGTCGGTGGTCTTGTCATGAGAAACACGTGGCGGCGGCGTTTCATCCTCATCCGCCAGCAGCGCTTCGCTCAGCTCGTCGCACACGCGGATGGCCTCACCGATATCGCCTTCCAGCTCCAGCTTGCCTTCGACGAATGCGGTGCCTAGCTGGTCCATGCTTGGGTGGGTCAACTGGCTGATCAGCTGTGGTTCCTTGACCAAAATCGTGACCTGAGGACTAGGCCCAAGATCAAAATGGTTGCCGTCCCACAGCTTCAGCCTCAGCGGCAGATGCAAGCTCTGCAATGCAGGTGGAAGTTGAGCAAGCATGAAACACCCCTCCTGTCCGTAATTGGCCACGACGCCTAATATTTCGAACGTCACCGGATCAGAGTAGTTCATCTGTAGGATGTTTCCTCTAAGCAAGACCATGGTCTAGAACCAACTGATCTTATCCACACAGCAGATTGTATACAATCACTGCATCTCAGCTTAACCTTGTGCCCTCTCGCGCTTCTACATCCTGGAGTTGAACCCATGAAATCCTATGACGTGGTGATCATCGGCGGTGGCCCTGGCGGCTACAACGCAGCCATCCGTGCTGGCCAGTTGGGCCTGAGCGTTGCCTGCGTGGAAGGCCGCTCGACCTTGGGCGGTACCTGCCTGAACGTCGGCTGCATGCCATCCAAGGCGCTGCTGCATGCTTCGGAGCTTTACGAAGCTGCCAGCGGTGACGAGTTCGCCCACCTCGGTATCGAAGTAAAGCCCACCCTCAACCTCGCCCAGATGATGAAACAGAAGGACGAGAGCGTGACAGGCCTGACCAAGGGCATCGAATACCTGTTTCGCAAGAACAAGGTCGAGTGGATCAAAGGCTGGGGCCGCCTGGATGGCATCGGCAAGGTCGTGGTCAAGGCCGAAGACGGTAGCGAAACCGCGTTGCAGGCCAAGGACATCGTCATTGCCACCGGCTCTGAGCCCACCCCTCTGCCAGGTGTGACCGTCGACAACCAGCGCATCATCGACTCGACCGGCGCGCTGTCGCTGCCGCAAGTGCCCAAGCACCTGGTTGTCATCGGTGCTGGCGTGATCGGTCTTGAGCTGGGTTCGGTCTGGCGCCGCCTGGGTAGCCAGGTCACTGTCATCGAATACCTGGACCGCATCTGCCCAGGCACTGACACGGAAACGGCCAAGACCCTGCAGAAGGCGCTCGCCAAGCAAGGCATGGTGTTCAAGCTGGGCAGTAAAGTGACTCAGGCTACCGCAGGTGCCGATGGCGTCAGCCTGACGCTGGAGCCTGCCGCCGGGGGTACCGCAGAATCGCTGCAAGCCGATTACGTGTTGGTGGCTATCGGCCGTCGCCCTTATACAAAAGGGCTAAACCTGGAAAGCGTGGGCCTGGAAGCCGACAAGCGCGGCATGCTCAACAACGAGCACCACCGTACCTCAGTGCCGGGTGTCTGGGTGATTGGCGACGTCACTTCGGGCCCAATGCTGGCGCACAAGGCCGAAGACGAAGCGGTGGCCTGTATCGAACGCATCGCCGGCAAGCCCCACGAGGTCAACTACAACCTCATCCCTGGCGTGATCTATACCCGCCCGGAGATGGCCACCGTGGGCAAGACTGAAGAGCAGCTCAAGGCCGAAGGACGTGCCTACAAGGTTGGCAAGTTCCCCTTCACCGCCAACAGCCGTGCCAAGATCAACCACGAGACCGAAGGCTTCGCCAAGGTCATCGCCGATGCCGAAACCGATGAAGTACTGGGTGTGCACCTGGTGGGCCCAAGCGTCAGCGAGATGATTGGTGAGTTCTGCGTGGCTATGGAGTTCTCGGCCTCGGCAGAAGATATCGCCCTCACCTGCCACCCGCACCCGACGCGCTCCGAGGCCCTGCGCCAGGCGGCGATGAATGTGGATGGCATGGCCATGCAAATCTGACGAGCCCCATTCGCTGCGTCGGGGATAGAGCCGCCTTTAATTCCGGCCGGCTCTATCTTCAGGTATCACGTCACAGCCAAGCCTTGATCTGCGCGCTCACCGCGTCGGTAGAGATACCGTAGCGGTCATGCAGCGTCGGCAAGGCGCCGGCATCGAGGAAGGCATCGGGCAAGGCGATCTGGCGGAATGTCGGCGTTACCCCGTTGCGCAGCAGCAGGCCCGCCACCGCCTCGCCGAGGCCGCCGATGATCGAATGGTTTTCGGCGGTGACCACCAGCCGTCCGGACTTGCGCGCCTCAGCCAGAATCGTCTGTTCGTCCAGTGGCTTGATGGTAGGTACGTGTAGTACTGCCACATCGACGCCATCCTTCTGCAACTGCGCTGCGGCCTCTAGCGAGCGCATGGTCATCAGACCGGTGGAAATGATCAGCACGTCCTTTCCGGTGCGCAGGGTCTTGGCCTTGCCGATCTCGAACTTGTAGCCATATTCGTCCAATACCAGCGGCACGTTGCCGCGCAGCAGGCGCATGTACACCGGTCCCTGATGGGCGGCGATGGCGGGCACCGCCTGCTCGATCTCCAGAGCGTCACATGGGTCGACGATCATCAGGTTCGGCATGGCGCGGAAGATTGCCAGATCATCCGTAGCCTGGTGGCTGGGGCCGTAACCGGTGGTCAAGCCCGGCAACCCGCAGACGATCTTGACGTTGAGGTTCTCCTCGGCGATGGCCATGCAGATAAAATCATAGGCCCTGCGCGAGGCGAATACCGCGTACGTGGTGGCGAACGGCACGCAGCCTTCGCGTGCCATGCCAGCGGCTGCACTCATCAGCAATTGCTCGGCCATGCCCATCTGATAGAAACGGTCCGGGTGCGCCTTCGCGAAAATGTGCAGGTCGGTGTACTTGGACAGGTCCGCCGACAGGCCGACGATGTCCGAACGCTGTTCGGCCAGTGCCGCCAACGCATGACCGAACGGCGCTGAGCGGGTGGCCTGGCCCTCGGCAGCGATCGAAGCGATCATGGCCGAGGTTGTCAGGCGCTTCTTACCGGTTTCGGTGGTGTTTACGCGGCTCATACAGTTCTCCCGACCTGAAGGTTTTGCAATGCCAGATCCCACTCGTTTTCATCGACGCGGATGAAGTGGGTTTTTTCACGTGACTCGAGAAAGTCCACACCCTTGCCCATCTTGGTATCGCAGATGATGACCCGCGGCTGTGCACCTTGATGGTTGCGTGCGGCGTCGAACGCGGCGACCAGGGCGCCGATGTCGTTGCCGTCCACGCGCTGGGTAAACCAGCCAAACGCCTGCCAACGGTCAACGATGGGCTCGAAGGCCAGCACTTCGCTGGAGTAGCCGTCGGCTTGCTGGTTGTTGACGTCGATGATTGCGATGAGGTTGTTCAGTTTCCAATGTGAGGCCGACATCGCGGCTTCCCAGGTTGATCCCTCGTTCAATTCGCCGTCCGAAAGCAGGTTGTAGACAAACGAATCCGATTTCTTGCGCTTCAGGCCCAGGCAGGCGCCGACCGCTATGCCCAAGCCGTGGCCGAGCGACCCCCCGGTTATTTCCATGCCCGGCGTGTAGGCGGCCATGCCCGACATCGGCAGGCGGCTATCGTCCGAACCATAGGTTTCCAGTTCCTCCAGGGGTATCACGCCGGCTTCGATCAGCGCTGCATACAGGGCGATGGCGTAGTGACCGATGGACAGGTAAAAGCGGTCGCGTTGCCCCCATTCGGGGTTGTGGGGCTGATAGCGCAGCGCATGGAAGTACGACACGGCCAGCAAGTCAGCGGCGCCGAGGGCCTGGCCGACATAACCCTGGCCCTGGACCTGCCCCATGCGCAGGGCATGGCGGCGAATGTTGTACGCGCGTTCGGCGAGCGCCGAGAGCGAAGTGTCGGGTGCGTTGACAGTCATGGTGACTACTCCAGCGAGTTAACGATTGACCGATGCGGCGGGAATGCGCAGGACCAGCGTGGCCCCCGCGAGCAGCACTGCGGTGATCAGGTACATGCCGATGGCACTGGAACCGGTGGAAGTGGTGATCCAACCGATCAGGTAAGGCGAGCAGAACCCGGCAAGGTTGGCGAAACTGTTGATACCGGCGATACCTGCTGCGGCTGATACGCCGCCAAGCAGCGTAGTGGGCAGCATCCAGAACAGTGAGGAAGCCGAGAGCACGCCAGCAGCTGCAAGGCACAGGCTGAGTACCGACAGCAGCAGGTTGCCGCCCAGCAGCGCCGCCAGCGTCAGACCGATGGCACCTGCGATCATCGGGGCAACCAGGTGCCAGCGACGTTCGCGATGCTTGTCGCCACTACGGCCCATCAGCAGCATGGCGACGATGGCGCACATGTAAGGCAGGCTGGTCAGCATGCCGATGTGCAGTGGGTCCGATACCCCGGCATTGCGGATCAGGGTCGGCAGCCAGAAGGTAATCGCGTACTGGCCCATGACTACACAGAAGTAGATGCAGGCCAGCAGCCATAGGCGGCGATCGCGGATGAATTCCCGAGGTGAGGCATGAGTGACCTTGTGAGCGTTGTCCTCGGCGAGCTCCTTGGTAACCAGTTCCTTTTCTTCATCGGTCAGCCAGGTGGCCTGATGCACGCCATCTTTGAGATAGGTCAGTACCAACAAGCCGACGATGACGGTTGGAATTGCCTCGATGACGAACATCCATTGCCAGCCCGCCCAGCCATGAAAACCTGCGAACTGATTCATGATCCAACCTGACAGTGGGCCGCCAATCATCCCCGACAATGGAATCGCGACGAACCAAAGCACGGTCATCTTTGCGCGACGGTAGGACGGGAACCAGTAGGTCAGGTACAACAACAGGCCCGGAGCCAGACCCGCTTCAGCGATGCCAAGCAGAAAACGCAGGGCATAAAACTGCCAGGCGGTTTCAACGAAGGCAAAGAGGGCGGAAATGATCCCCCAGGAAATCATGATCCGGGCGATCCAGCGGCGTGCACCGACCCTGTGCAGGATCAGATTGCTGGGCACTTCGCAGAGAAAGTAGCCAATGAAGAACATGCCGGCGCCCAGGCCATAAACGGCCTCGCTTAGGGACAGGTCGCTCATCATCTGCAACTTGGCGAAGCCCACGTTCACCCGGTCCAGATAGGCACACAGGTAGCACAGCATCAGGAACGGCATCAGTCGCCAGGCAGTCTTGCGGTATGCGTTGGAGCGCACGGCCGAAACCGCGTCCAATGACAGGGTGGTAATCATGATGGTCTGATCTCTTGTTTTTATCGATTCAGAACAGCGTCAGCCGCGCGGGCTGACGCAATGTGCATCAGTGAATGAGCATGCCGCCGTTTACATCCAGGGTGATTCCGGTCAGGTAGGTCGACAGATCGCTGGCCAGGAACAAAGCGGCGTTAGCGACGTCTTGCGCCTCGCCCAGACGGCCCAGTGGAATTCCGTCGATGATTGCGTGGCGACGATCGTCCTGCATCAAACCGCCAGTGATGTCCGTGTGAATCAGACCCGGGGCGATGGCGTTCACGCGCACGTTATCCGGCCCCAGCTCTCGTGCCATGGCCTTGGCCAAGCCCAGTACCCCAGCTTTCGCTGCGCTGTAGTGTGGGCCACCGAAAATACCACCGCCACGCTGTGCCGATACCGAGGACATGCAGACAATGCTGCCCGAACGTTGCTCGCGCATCAGGGGAATGACGGCCTGAGACATCAGCAGAGTGCCGCGCAGGCTGACGTCGAGCACCTTGTCGTAGTCGCTGTGCTTGATGTCCAGGGTCTTGAGGGGTTGGGTGATGCCAGCGTTGTTGACCAGCACGTCGATGCGGCCAAAGTGCTCGATGATCTGCGCAACAGCCTGGTTTACCTGTGCCTGATCGGCGACGTTGGCGGCCAGGCCGAGATGACCTTCGCCAAGAGACGCTGCGGCATCGCGGGCAGCGGCTTCATCCAGATCGAGGATCACCACGCGGGCACCTTGAGCAGCGAATGTGGCCGCAGTGGCCCGGCCGATCCCGCGTGCCGATGCTGCGCCAGTGATGATTGCGACTTTGCCTTGAAGAAGCATGGGTGTGACCTCTGATTGTTTTTATAAGGTCGATTCAGCGGAATCGATGGGCCTACTTTGGTCTCGGCCCAGGCCCTGAGCAATAACGCAAAAATCATTGGGTGCTGAAAAAAATTCAGCACTCGTCACCCTGATTGCTAAATGATTGAATGAAGGCCCCCAATAAAAATATGCGCTGCGAGCGAAGTGACTGATATGCGATCTGTTGACGATACCGCGCCGGCCCTTCCACCCCTGAGAGCGATTCAGGCCTTTGAGCAAACCGCTCGCTTCGGTAATGTTGCCCGCGCGGCGGAAGTGCTGGACCTCACCCCTTCGGCTGTCAGTCATCAATTGGCCAAGCTCGAAGCAATGATTGGTCGACAACTGTTCTTTCGCGCGGCGCGTGGCGTCAGCCTCACCCCCGTTGGCGAGCAGTATCTGAAAGACGTTTCCGGCATTCTGCACAGTCTTTCCGTCGCCACGGAACGGGCCAGCAGCGATGTCAGCCTCGATTGCCTGCGTTTGCATTCGTCACCGAGTTTCGGCCTGCTGTGGCTAATGCCAAGGCTGGAAGCATTTCGGATGGCGCACCCGGATATCCAGATCAACTTGTCGTGCTCTTATGAATCTCTGCATTTCAGTCGCGACAAGATTGACGTAGACATTCGCCATGGCGAACCCAATTGGCCTAGCTACGAGGTGCGCACCTTAGGCAATGAGGCATTTGCCGTGCTGGCCTCACCGAAACTGCTGGCCCGGCATAGGATCGACGACGCGTCGGATCTACTGCGTCGGGACTTGATTCTCTCCGAGGCCACATTGTTGAAATGGCCGGCCTGGTTCGCTCGACACGGTCTCGCCCGCCCGGAAAAGCCCTACGCGTTGAGCTTCGATCGTTCCTACATGTCCCTGGAGGCCGCCAGTCACGGGCTGGGTTTTGCACTCGAAAGTACGTTGTTAGCGCAGAAGTACCTTGCGTCCGGCACACTGGTGGAAGTCGTGCCACACATCTTCAGCGCGCCTGTGGCGGCCCATCATCTGGTGTTTCCGAAAGCGCATTCCGGGTTCGAACGGGTCAGGCGTTTCTTGGCGTGGATGGAGAGAGAGCTCGGGCATGGCTTCGTGTTTTAGGCATGCTGATGATCGCGTACATGTTGCTGTGACCGGAGCTCGGAATGGCGGATCGTAAAGCCAATGGTAAGGCTCCAGCCAAGTCACCTTGCGTGAAGGATTCCGCCGAGCTCCTCGCGAGGAAATGTACGCTGTCGCAAGTCGAGAGCCTTTGGCCTGGCTGTCTTTTCAAGAGACTACACATCGGATCCATGCCAGCATACGGGGGCTTTTGGCAAGATTACGACCTCAGGGAAGGATACAAGAATGCAATGCAAAGACGCGTGCGGGTCTTTCAAGTGGACAACGTATTACGAGCACCACAGAGACCGCCCAGCATCATCGCTTCTTCACACAGCAATTGGACTTGCGAGCACTCAGACAAACTCTAGAAAAGCTGTGGATCTGGGCTGTGGCTCTGGCAACGAGACTCGCGCTTTACTTCAAGCTGGCTGGGATGTTCTAGCTATCGACCGAGAGCCGGCCGCAATCGAAATGGTACACGCCATAGGTCTGGATCACCCTGCTGCAAAGCTAGAAACAGCTACCCAATGGTTTGAGAGCATCGAGGCCTTGCCACCCTCGTCATTGATCCATGCAGGCATGGCCTTACCATTTTGTCATCCAGATCACTTTGAAAAATTCTGGTCAGTTGTCATGTCTGCACTTCTGCCGGGAGGAGTGTTCGTGGGCCAACTCTTCGGTGACAAGGATGATTGGGCATCCGACCCGGAGAGGACCTTTCACTCTGAGTCAGAAGCCCGTGTGCTATTCCAAGACCTTAGCTTGAAGGCGTTCGAAATCCATGAATATGACGGGCCCAGCATGCGAGGCACGAAGCATTGGCATCGCTTTGACGTCATTGCCCAAAAGCCAGCGTCGAACGAGTGAGGCAACTTTAAGGAGCAGGAACATTGCAGGCGGCGGCGGGGTGGACTCACCGCCTCCTGCGACAGTTTTAACTATCCTGCGTCCCGTTTTCCGCGGCATTCAGCCTCTTGCAGAAGACATGCAAAACTGTCGCAAGGCGCAGAAATGCAGCTTACGCGCCGAGCGCTAGAGAATTAAAGCTGTCGCAACCAACAACGACGCTTGCTCCCACGGTTTCGGCTGCAATTCTGGCCAGTTCCGCCCTGTTGTGACCGGCCGCTATATTGGTCGAAAGCAGTCGTTAGCGAGTGACCGTTATCGGCCCCTTTGCAGCCGCTCAAGGTGTTTAGGAAACCAAGGGCGATTCAATGCCTGTCAAAAGTTGTCATCACTGGCCCTGCCCTCTCTGATTCGTTTATCTCGCGTCGTCTCTACTTGCCCAAGCGACTGCGGTGAGCAAGTCTGCTCCTTGAAGCGATAAATGCCCTCTGCGGGTTGAGCGGTTTTGGGTCTGCATTGTGCCGGTCGATATAATCCAAAATTGAACGTTCGACATCAGCCACGCTGACATGGGCGCCTCGCCTGATCCATTGTCCGGCAATCTGACTGAAAAACGCTAGACCAAGTTCAGCCAGGACGCCGAGGTGAGAGTGAAATGCACGTGAAAAGGAGGCCGGGAACCAAACAAGTCGCGACCTTCACGATTTTATGAGTTCCGGAGTTATCCATGATTAGCTGGACGTCCAGATCCTTGGCAACCGAAGCCTTGATTGTATTGAGGAGCGCCAGAAACTCTTCGCTTCCATGGCGGCGCTTCAACTGGCGGATGACCTAGCCACTGGCCACATCCAGCGCTGCGTAAACGAGGTAGTGCCGTGACACTTATAGTCGTGGGTACGAGACATCGGCTTGTACTTGGCGCCTCCTGATCAAGTGCTGTCGTCAGGACCGTTGCCCTAAGCGCTCATGCACAGCTCGTACAATTTAGTTCGCAGTTCGGCCAGCTCATTATTCTCACTGATCAGCGGTTGACCGTTACGGTAGAGAACGATATCACTGAGGGACCCCATTCCACCGTAGAGCCTCAATATTTTTGAAAGGATATGGCTGCTATCGTTCGGTAGTTCCATTCGGTACTGATCAACACGTGTTGCCCATTCATCTTCGTTGCCAAGACGCAGCAGCTCCGAAATTCGGACCATGGTCTGGATAATCTGACTGATGTTTTTCATTTCAAAGGACTCGATCCCATCACTTCAACTCCGCTGATTCTCCATGGCTCAACGACCACAATCTGTGGGGTCCCACCGATGTAGAAACCTCCCTGTGTTCCGACTTCGCCGATGTAGACCTCCGTGCCAGCGGGGATCTTAACATCGAATGCCGTATCGATCGGAGACTTGCCTCCACCCGGCCATTCCGGAAGGACAGCTTTGTCGATGCGCGTTTGCAAAACTCCAGATGGAGCCTCTTCTGCAAAAAACTGCCCCAGCGGTCTATCCGAAACGCCCGCCCGCCGCAGTATCGTGTCCTGGTCCAACTTTACAGCGGTATATCTTCCGCCAGCGAAGGTGCCGGCGAGATCCGAGCTGAGCGGACCTGGCTCAATGGCCGAGTAAGTTCCGGTAATTTCCCCCAGTCTGTGGCGCGGCAATGACTCGACTTTGTGAGCGACGGATTGTTTATTGAGAGGTTCGGGCTGAGGTTCTACGACTTTTTGCAAGCGGACGGGTTCGCGTACCTGCAGTTCAGGCTGTGCCAGAATCTTCTGCTCGTTCCTCGCCAGCCAGTTGGCAAACTGCTTGTTTGAAATCTCTGCCTGAAGCTTGGCGCTGCGGGAGGCGATGCTTGCCATGCTGCTGATAGCTCCAGCTTTCATCTGACCACGCATCAGGTAAGTCACGATGGCGGTCAGCAGCAGCAACACCAGTTGCTCCTGTCCTCGAGCCAACTGCCGTGCAGCACGTTCGGTTCGCTCCTGAACTTGCGCGGTAGAACCACCACTAGGATCGAGCCCTGGTGATTTCAGACCGTCCTCAGCACACCATGCCGTGGCGAGTCCTTGCTGCAAGGTGGACAGGCAGGCAGGTAAGCCCTTGTAAAAATACTCGGCGATCGCAGACAACCCCAAGGCCAATAGAATCAGATTACCGATCTGAAGACCTATACCAGCGCCCGCTACAGCTCCAGGCGCAGCTCCCGCTCCAAACGCAAACGCTCCTGCTGCACCACCAGCGATGGTGCCCATCGCCACGCTACCGCCGAGGATCATCGACACTTCTTTAACCAGTTGCAGAAGCACTGGGAGGATCTGTTCGATCTCGATGGCGGCCCATTTACGGCACAGATCCATCTGTATTATCGGATAGGACATCGCCATGGCCTGGCGTACGTAGTCGATTCGGTGCCCACCCATGAGACCGTAGGCTCGACTTGCACCATCGCTGACGCGACGGGTGAAACCATCCCAGCCATCGTGGGCACTTTTCAGGCCAAGGCGGACGCTCTGGTTCACGTCATTGAATGTTTGATCCAAATTACGTTCGATGTCATCCCAACTGGGTACGTTGGCTAAAAGATCCATTTATAAAACACCGTCCTTTGTGATTAGTGCGCATCCATTAACGGCTAGACGACACTCCCTATGCTGATCATGAAGAGCAACAGAGATCCTTATCCACAGCCGAGCAACCGTGGGGGAATCAATTTACTCAATAGGGCATAGTTTTCTCATTCTTCATCGTGGCGGCAGTGATGCCAACTCAACATTACCTCTGAGCGAATTCCGGACTCGCATCAATGTAACACGCAGCACCCCATGAATCGCCCCTGGTTTCGTAGACACCTCTAAGCCTCATAATGGTAAGCGTCCGGCGAACTCACCTTCCGAACTCCAGCATTAAGGGCGATGGTGTCCGCGTATTTTTAAGCGGACGCGATCACCCTTATCGCCAGGATTTCCATGCGCCAACGAAGCTCTTATCCGAAACCGTTCAAAGCCCAGGTCGTTCAGGAATGCCTGCAACCTGGCGCAACCGTGTCCAGTGTCGCCATCAACCACGGCGTCAATGCCAACGTCATCCGCAAATGGCTGCCGCTCTATCGAGATCAGCCCGCAGCGGCTTCACTACCAGCTTTCGTCCCGCTAAAAGCCGCACCTAAACGGCCAGTCGAAGCGTCAGTGATCATCGAGTTGCCCGTGGCCGGGCAAGTGATCACGGTGAAATGGCCAGCCTCGGATCCCGAGGGTTGTGCGCAATTTATTCGGGCTTTCGCTCAATGATCCGCATCGATGCCATCTGGCTGGCCACCGAGCCGATGGACATGCGCGCTGGCACCGAGACAGCATTGGCCCGGGTGATTGCGGTGTTCGGTGCGGCGAAGCCGCACTGCGCTTATCTGTTCGCCAATCGCCGGGCTAACCGGATGAAAGTGCTGGTGCACGATGGCGTCGGTGTCTGGCTGGCAGCGCGTCGACTGAACCAAGGCAAGTTCCACTGGCCCGGCATTCGCCACGGCGGCGAGGTCGAACTCGACAGCGAACAACTCCAGGCGTTGGTGCTGGGCCTGCCGTGGCAGCGCGTCGGTGCAGGCGGTGTGATTAGCATGCTGTAAACGCCGGCCATTTGGCCGGTCTACTTGTCGTCGCCCCGCGCCTGCTCTGGCACAATCGGCGGCATGACTTTCTCGCCCAACCTCGACCAGATGACCCCGGAACAGCTTCGTGCCTTGGCGGCACAGGCGTTGCAATTGCAATCCCAGGTCGAGGCGATGAGCAGGAAGATTCAGAACGATGAAATCCTCATCGAACAGTTCAAGTTCGAAATCGCCCTGCTCAAACGGCACAAGTTTGCCAAGCGCAGCGAGCAAATCAGCCCGGCGCAAAGCAGCTTGCTGGATGACCTGCTCGACACAGACCTTGAAGCTATCGAGGCCGAGCTAAAACAGCTTCTCCCAGATGCGCCACAGGCCGAACCACGACAATCCCCGAAACGTGCGCCTTTGCCGCCGCAGTTTCCACGCACGGTGATTCGTCACGAACCCGAAAACACCCAGTGCGTCTGTGGCTGCCAACTTCAACGCATCGGCGAAGACGTCAGCGAGAAGCTGGATTACACGCCGGGCGTGTTTACCGTCGAGCAACATGTGCGGGGCAAATGGGCCTGTCGCCAGTGCGAAACCCTGATCCAGGCCCCGGTGCCAGCCCAGGTTATCGACAAAGGTATCCCGACCACAGGTTTGTTGGCCCACGTGATGGTGGCCAAGTTTGCCGATCACTTGCCGCTGTACCGGCAGGAGAAAATCTTTGGCCGTGCCGGGCTGGCAATTGCTCGCTCGACCCTGGCGCAGTGGGTCGGACAAACCGGCGTGCGGCTTCAGCCACTGGTCGATGCACTGCGTGAAGCCGTGCTGAACCAGGGCGTGATCCACGCTGATGAGACACCGGTGCAAATGCTTGCGCCAGGCGAGAAGAAAACCCACCGGGCCTATGTCTGGGCGTACAGCACGACGCCGTTTTCAGGGCTCAAAGCGGTGGTTTACGACTTCAGCCCAAGCCGTGCTGGCGAACATGCGCGCAACTTCCTGGGTGACTGGAACGGCAAGTTGGTCTGCGATGACTTCGCTGGCTACAAAGCCGGTTTCGAACAAGGCATCACTGAAATCGGCTGCATGGCCCACGCCCGGCGCAAGTTCTTTGATTTGCACGTGGCGAACAAAAGTCAGCTGGCTGAACAGACCCTGCACTCGATCAGCGGCTTGTACGAGGTCGAACGTCAGGCGCGGGACATGAGTGATGAAGAGCGCTGGCGAATACGACAAGAATTGGCGGTGCCGATCCTCAAAAAACTGCATGACTGGATGTTGGCTCAGCGAGACCTGGTGCCCAATGGATCAGCCACGGCCAAAGCCCTCGATTACAGTCTGAAACGCTGGGTAGC
>NZ_JBICKH010000083.1:0-33760 GCF_043103905.1 Pseudomonas sp. yb_2
GTTTACTGCTATTTTCGTGAGACCTGCAATGCCGCTGTCGAATGTCCAGATCCTCTTCGAAGACGCCGCCATCCTGGTGATCAACAAACCGACCCTGCTGCTGTCGGTACCTGGCCGTGCCGAGGACAACAAGGACTGCCTGATCACCCGTCTGCAGGAAAACGGCTATCCCGATGCGCTGATCGTGCACCGTCTGGACTGGGAAACCTCCGGCATCATCCTGCTGGCCCGCGATGCCGACAGCCACCGCGAGCTGTCGCGCCAGTTCCACGACCGTGAAACCGAAAAAGCCTACACCGCACTGTGCTGGGGCCAGCCGGCGCTGGACAGCGGCAGCATCGACCTGCCACTGCGCTACGACCCACCGACCAAACCACGGCATGTGGTGGACCACGAGCAGGGCAAGCACGCCCTGACCTTCTGGCGTATCGTGGAACGCTGCGGCGATCACTGTCGGGTGGAGCTGACGCCGATTACCGGGCGTTCGCACCAGCTGCGCGTGCACATGCTGTCGATCGGGCACCCGCTGCTGGGTGATCGGCTGTACGCCAACCCGCAAGCCCTGGCGGCCCATGAGCGGCTGTGCCTGCATGCCTCGATGCTGAGCTTTACCCACCCGGTGTCCGGGCAGCGGTTGAAGTTCGAGTGCCCTGCGCCGTTCTGATTTTGCAGGGCCTGTACCGGCCTCTTCGCGGCTAAAGCCGCTCCTACAAGGGCCGCACTGCGCTCAGGGGCTGTGCAATACCTGTGGTAGCGGGGGTTAGCTGCGAAGATGCAGACACAAATTGTCGACATTCTGCGTTAAACTCGCGCCACTGCTGTCTGGAGTGAGCTATGCGCGACGCACTGAATACCGGCCTCATCGAATTTCTCAAGGCCTCCCCCACGCCCTTCCATGCCACCGCCAGCCTGGTCCAGCGCCTTGAGGCGGCCGGCTACAAGCGCCTGGACGAGCGCGACAGTTGGGACACCGAGACTGGCGGCCGCTACTACGTCACCCGCAACGATTCTTCAATCATCGCCATCAAACTGGGCAAGCAGTCGCCGCTGCTCAATGGCATCCGCATGGTCGGCGCCCACACTGACAGCCCGTGCTTGCGGGTCAAGCCTCAGCCCGAGCTACAGCGCCAGGGCTTCCTGCAATTGGGCGTGGAAGTGTATGGCGGCGCGTTGCTGGCCCCCTGGTTCGACCGCGATCTGTCGCTGGCCGGCCGCGTCACCTACCGCCGTGACGGCAAGGTCGAAAGCCAGCTGATCGACTTCAAGCTGCCAGTCGCGATCATCCCCAACCTGGCGATCCACCTGAACCGCACCGCCAACGAAGGCTGGGCGATCAACCCGCAGAACGAACTGCCCCCCATCCTCGCCCAAGTGGCCGGTGACGAACGCATCGACTTCCGCGCCCTGCTCACCGAGCAACTGGCCCGCGAGCACGAGCTGATCGCCGACGTGGTGCTGGACTACGAGCTGAGCTTCTATGACACGCAGGACGCCGCGCTGATCGGTCTGAATGGCGACTTCATCGCTGGCGCCCGCCTGGACAATCTGCTGTCGTGCTACGCCGGTTTGCAGGCCCTGCTGGCCGCCGACAGCGACGAAACCTGTGTGCTGGTGTGCAACGACCACGAAGAAGTCGGCAGTTGCTCGGCCTGCGGTGCCGATGGCCCGATGCTGGAGCAGACCCTGCAGCGCCTGCTGCCCGATGGCGACACCTATGTGCGCACCGTTCAGCGCTCGCTGATGGTGTCGGCCGACAACGCCCACGGCGTGCACCCCAACTACGCCGACAAGCATGACGGCAACCACGGGCCGAAGCTCAACGCCGGGCCCGTGATCAAAGTGAACAACAACCAGCGTTACGCCACCAACAGCGAGACGGCCGGGTTCTTCCGCCACTTGTGCATGGCCGAGGAAGTACCGGTGCAGAGCTTTGTGGTGCGCAGCGACATGGGCTGTGGCTCGACCATCGGGCCGATCACCGCCAGCCACCTGGGTGTGCGCACGGTGGATATCGGTTTGCCGACCTTTGCCATGCACTCCATTCGCGAGCTGTGTGGCAGCCATGACCTGGCGCACCTGGTGAAGGTACTGACCGCGTTCTACCGTAGCCGCGAGCTGCCTTGATGTAAGCAGGCGCGGCCTGTTCGCGGCGGTTCGACGCCTCGAACAGGCCGCGCCTGCTTAAACGTGCTCAAGGTCAATCACGCCTCGTTGGTCAAGCGCTATGCTTGTTACATGGCCCCACTGCAAAAGGATTGCTGTCCATGTCCCCGTTCCTGTCACTGTTCGTCCCGGTGTTCCTGTTCCTGATGCTGCTGACCATCGGCTTCAGCATGCGCGAACGCAACATCGGTGTACTGATGATGTGGGTCGGCACCTTGGGTATTTTCGGCCTCACCTGCTGGAAGATCCTCGAGAAACTGCCGACATAAACCTCTACACTCGGTCAATCGTTTGACCTGAGGTAGATTTGCCAGTGCCTGCCCTCCTGCGTTACCTGTTCCTGTTGCTCTTGCTTTTCATTGCCCCGGTACAAGCGGCGGGCTTGCCTGGCCTGCTGGGCGGCAGTGCGCCCGCGCAACCAGAGGCCACCGAGCCGCTGGGCAAGTCGCTGGACGAGGTGATCAAGAACCTCGAAAACGACCAGCAACGGGCCAAGCTGCTGGCCGACCTGAAAAAACTGCGCGACGCCACCCGGCAATCGCAACCCAGCGTTGAACAGGGCGTACTCGGCCTGATCGGCGGTGCCCTGCATGACTTTGAAAAACAGTTCAGCGGCGATGCCAGCCCATTCCACTGCTGGGCCGCGGAAATCGAACAGGCCCAGGCCGAACTGGCGGAACTGGTGGTGCCCGTGCACCAGTGGCCGGCGATCCTGTTCGGTTTTGCTGCAGTGATTGCCGTGTGGAGCGTGCTGGCCTATGCCTTCAACTGGGTCGGCCATCGGGTCCGCCTGCGCTTTGGCCTGAGCGAGGAACTGCCACAGCACCCGCGGACCTGGGACCTGGTGCGCTTTGCCTTGCGCAAGCTCGGCCCCTGGCTGGTAGCGCTGGTGTTCACGGTGTACCTGAGTTTCGTGCTGCCGCCATCACTGGGCAAATCCCTGGCCATGGTGCTGGCCTACGCACTGGTGGTCGGTACCTGCTTTTCGGCCATTTGCGTCATCGCCTTTTCCTTGCTGGACGGCCCACACCGCCACCGCGCCCTACACATCCTGCGGCGCCAGGCGTTTCGCCCGTTGTGGCTGATTGGCAGCTTCGCCGCGTTTGGCGAGGCGATGAGCGATCCACGCATGCTGGTTGCTCTCGGTACCCACCTGGCCCACACCCTGGCTACCTTGGCCAATGTGATTGCGGCACTGTGCACCGGGCTGTTCATCCTGCGCTTCCGCCGGCCGATCGCCCACCTGATCCGCAATCAGCCACTGTCGCGACGCCTGACCCGACGTACCCTCAGTGATACCATCGAGATCCTCGGCAGCTTCTGGTTCATTCCGGCGCTGATTCTGGTGGCCATTTCGCTGTTCGCCACCTTCGTCTCCGCCGGCGACACCAGCACCGCCCTGCGCCAGTCGCTGATGTGCACCGTGCTGGTGGTGGTGTGCATGGTGCTCAACGGCCTGGTGCGCCGCCATGCCGCCAACCCCAAGCGGGCCAGCAAGCGCCAGGCGGTGTACACCGAACGCCTGCGCAACTTCGGCTACCTGCTGGTGCACCTGTTCATCTGGCTGGTGTTCATCGAGTTGGGCCTGCGCGTGTGGGGCGTGTCGATGATCAGCTTCGCCGAGGGCGACGGCCATGACATCAGCCTGCGCCTGCTGGGCCTGGCCGGCACGCTGATCGTGGCCTGGCTGGTGTGGATCCTTGCCGACACCGCCGTACACCATGCCCTGGTGCGCTCGCGCCGGGGGCTGGCCAACGCCCGTGCGCAAACCATGATGCCGTTGATTCGCAACGTGATGTTCGTGGTCATCTTCATCATCGCGGTCATCGTCGCCCTGGCCAACATGGGCATGAACGTCACCCCGCTGCTGGCCGGTGCCGGTGTGATCGGCCTGGCCATCGGTTTTGGCGCGCAGTCGCTGGTGGCCGACCTGATCACCGGCCTGTTCATCATCATCGAAGATTCGCTGGCCATCGACGACTATGTGGATGTCGGCGGCCACCTCGGCACGGTGGAAGGGTTGACCATTCGTACCGTGCGCCTGCGCGACATCGACGGCATCGTGCATACCATCCCGTTCAGCGAAATCAAGAGCATCAAGAACTACTCGCGGGAGTTCGGCTACGCGATCTTCCGCGTGGCAATCCCGCACAGCATGAACATCGACCAGGCGATCTCGCTGGTTCGCGAAGTGGGGCAGAAGCTGCGCAACGACCCGCTGATGCGCCGTAATATCTGGTCGCCGCTCGAGCTGCAGGGGGTGGAGAGCTTCGAGTCAGGGTCGGCGATCTTGCGGGCGCGGTTCAAGACCGCGCCGATCAAGCAGTGGGAGGTGTCGCGGGCGTTCAACCTGGCCTTGAAGCGGCAGCTGGATGAAGCCGGGCTGGACCTGGCGACGCCGCGGTTGTCGGTGCAGGTGGTGACAGCCGGTGGGGGTGGAATGACCGAGGCCGGCTCGTAGGAGCGGGTTTACCCGCGAAGAAAGCAACACATCATCCAGCCTGGGCACGAATGCGGATCGCATCATGCCGCCAATACTCGAGGTCACAGTCGATCAAGTGCCCATGCTGGTCGCTGTTGACCCGGGTAATGTGCAACCCCGGGCTGCCCGCCGACACTTTCAAGGCGCTTGCCGCCTCCACCGGCAACGCTGTCGGCAGGATCTCGAAGCACACCTGCCCGTACTCGATGCCATACACCCGCCCATAAATCTCGGTCAGTGACTGCGCCAGGTCGTGTTCGAGAATGCCTGGAAAGTACCGGGGGTTGAGGTAATGCTCGGCATACAGCACCGCCCGCCCGTCAATCCGCCGTAACCGGCAGACGCGCACCACACTGGACAACGCCGGCAGCTGCAAACGTGCACAGATGGCCGCCGACGCCGGCTGCAGCCTCGCCGACAGCAGTTCGGTACTGGCCACCCGCCCCTGATCGCGCACCATGGCATGGAAGTGGCTGCGCTCGATCAGGTCGTAGGTCAAGCGCTGCGGCGCAACGAACCAGCCTCGGCGCTCTTCTCGGTAGATCAAGCCTTGGGCCTCCAGCTGCACCAACGCCTCACGCAGGGTAATGCGCGTGGTGTCGAACACCTCGCTGAGCCGCCGCTCGGCCGGCAGCTTGCCGCCCGGCGCCAGCAGGCCATGCTCGATCTGCTCCTGCAGGGCATGGCAGATGGCTGTTACCGCACGCGGGGGCGTCGACTGCATCGAAAGGTTACCTATCTGGACTAGTCCAGCCCCATCACAGGGCAGGTTGAGAATAGTGCAAGCCTATGCAGGGCTGATGAACATCCTGTGACAAAGCTTGGGCCAGGCACTGCCAGAAACGCGCCAAGCCAGCAGAACCGGGGCGATTACCTGGTCTACGCTGTAGCTTCAGGGCCCTTGCCGGCCCCCTCCCTACATCAAACTGTCACGCAAGCGGCCTACCTTGGCTCAAGGTTTGCTGACCTAGACCAAAGGTGCCAGTCAAAGGCTTGCAACGGCTTTACCCAGAACAACGATCGCAAAGGCACCCACCCAAAGGAGCTTCGGATGAAAAAGTTCTTCATGGCGTCACTGCTTGGTTCGGCCATCGCGTTGTGCACCACGGCCATGGCAGCCAGCACTGACCTCAAGGCCCTGGAAGACGCCGCCCGCAAGGAAGGCACTGTCAACAGCGTGGGCATGCCCGACGCCTGGGCAAACTGGAAAGGCACCTGGGAAGACCTGGCCAGCAAGTACGGCCTCAAGCACAGCGACACCGACATGAGCTCGGCCCAGGAACTGGCCAAGTTCGAAGCCGAGAAGGACAACGCCAGCGCCGACATCGGTGACGTGGGTGCCGCCTTCGGCCCGATCGCGGTGACCAAGGGCGTCAGCCAGCCTTACAAGCCAAGCACCTGGGACCAGGTGCCGGAATGGGCCAAGGACAAGGACGGCCACTGGGCGCTGGCCTATACCGGCACCATCGCTTTCATCATCAACAAGGACCTGGTCAAGGAAGAGGAACGGCCGAAAACCTGGCATGACCTGGAAAAAGGCAAGTACAAGGTCGCCATCGGTGACGTCGGCACCGCCGCCCAGGCCGCCAACGGTGTGCTGGCTGCGGCCATCGCCTACAAGGGTGACGAAAGCAACGTGGCGCCGGGCCTGCAGCTGTTCACCAAGCTGGCGCAGCAGAAGCGCCTGTCACTGGCCAACCCAACCATCCAGACCCTGGAAAAAGGCGAAGTGGAAGTTGGCGTGGTGTGGGACTTCAACGGCCTGAGCTACCGTGAACAGATCGACCCCAAGCGTTTTGAAGTGCTGATCCCCTCGGACGGCTCGGTGATTTCCGGCTATACCACGGTCATCAACAAGTACGCCAAGCACCCCAACGCGGCCAAGCTGACCCGTGAATACATCTTCAGCGACGCCGGGCAGATCAACCTGGCCAAGGGCCATGCGCGGCCGATCCGGGCCGAGCACCTGAAGCTGCCGGCGGATGTGCAGGCCAAGCTGCTGCCCAACGACCAGTACGCTGCCGCCCAGCCGATCAAGAATGCCGAAGCCTGGGAAGCCACCTCGAAGAAACTGCCGCAGATGTGGCAGGAGCAGGTGATCATCGAGATGGAGTAAGGGGCAGGGCTTTGTAGCACCTGATCCGGCCCTTTCGCGGGTAAACCCGCTCCTACACAGGGATACACGATACCTGTAGGAGCGGGTTTACCCGCGAAGGTGCCAACGCGGCTCATGACTGGAGAAAACATGCAACACAACGTCATCCTGGTCCTGCTTGACGGCCTCAACTACCAGGTCGCCCACCATGCGATGGGCCACCTGCACGCCTACGTCGAAGCAGATCGCGCCGCGCTGTACCGCGTGGAATGCGAGCTGCCATCGCTGTCGCGGCCGCTGTACGAATGCATCCTCACCGGCGTGCCACCGATCGACAGCGGCATCGTGCACAACAACATCAACCGCCTGTCCAACCAACGCAGCGTGTTTCACTACGCCCGCGAGGCCAACCTGGGCACCGCAGCGGCGGCTTATCACTGGATGAGCGAGCTGTACAACCGCTCGCCCTTCGACCCGCAGCGTGACCGCCACACCCACGCGCCGAAGCTGCCGATCCAGCACGGGCTGTTCTACTGGGACGACCGTTACCCCGATTCGCACCTTCTGGCCGATGGCGAGTACCTGCGCCGCCGTCACGCCCCCAACTTTCTGCTGGTGCACCCGATGAGCGTTGACGACGTGGGTCACCGCCACGGCCTGGACAGCAGCCAGTATCGCAACGCTGCGCGCAGCGTCGACATCCTGCTGGCCGACTACCTGCCCGGCTGGCTCGAAGAGGGCTACCAGGTATTGGTCACCGCCGACCACGGCATGAACAACGACCGCTCGCACAACGGCCTGCTGGCGGAAGAACGTGAAGTGCCGCTGTTCGTCTTCGGCGACGCTTTCAGCCTGGACCCGGCCGCCAAACCGCTGCAAACCGAACTGTGCGGTACCATCTGCGAGCTGCTGGGTGCCGCGCACGACAAGACGGTTTGCCGGGAGCTGCTGAAGTGAATGGCGGCATACGTGGCCGCTACCTGGCCCTGCTCTGCCTGCTGCCGTTCGCCGTGTTCTTCGTCATTTTCCAGGTCGCCCCGCTGGCCTGGGTGGCGATCAACAGCCTGCAATCGGAGGCCGGCTGGGGCATCGACAACTTCAGCAAGGTGTTCGCCTCCAAGTTCTACCGGCAGGCGTTGCAACGCAGCCTGGAAATCAGCTTCTGGTCGAGCGTGTTCGGCATCGTCATCGCTACCCTCGGCGCCTATTCACTGCGCCAGGTGGACTCGAAGCTGCGCGACTTCGTCAGCGCCTTCGCCAACATGACCAGCAACTTTGCCGGCGTACCGCTGGCCTTTGCCTTCATCATCCTGCTTGGCTTCAACGGCGCGCTGACGCTGCTGCTGAAGCAGGTCGGCCTGCTGGAGGACTTCAGTATCTATTCCAAAAGCGGCTTGATCCTGGTGTACACCTACTTCCAGATCCCGCTGGGCGTCTTGCTGCTGTACCCCGCCTTCGACGCTCTGCGCGAAGACTGGCGCGAGTCAGCCGCACTGCTGGGCGCCAACCACTGGCAGTTCTGGCGACACATCGGCCTGCCGGTGCTGGCCCCGGCACTGCTGGGCACCTTCGTCATCCTGCTGGCCAACGCCCTGGGCGCCTACGCCACCGTGTACGCACTGACCACCGGCAACTTCAACGTACTGCCGATCCGCATCGCCGGCCTGGTGGCGGGCGACATCAGCCTCGATCCGAACCTGGCCAGCGCCCTGGCGATGGTGCTGGTGGGGCTGATGACGCTGGTCACGGTGGTGCATCAATGGCTGCTGAAAAGGAGCTACCATGCGCGCTGACATCCGTTCCGGCGGCTGGTACCACCGCCTCGTGGTCTACCTGCTGTTCCTGATCCTGCTGCTGCCCCTGGCCGGCACCCTCCTCTACTCGCTGGCCACCAGCTGGTCGGCGAGCCTGCTGCCCAGTGGCCTGACCCTGAAGTGGTATGCGGCGCTGTGGAGCGAGCCACGCTTCCTCGCGGCCTTCGGCCAGTCGTTGCTGGTGTGCGTAGGCGCGCTGCTGCTGTCGGTGGTGCTGATCTTGCCACTGCTGTTCGTGGTGCATTACCACTTCCCGCGGCTCGACGCGCTGATGAACATCCTCATCCTGCTGCCATTCGCGGTCCCGCCGGTGGTGTCGTCGGTGGGGCTGCTGCAGCTGTATGGCAGCGGGCCGATGGCCATGGTCGGCACACCGTGGATCCTGATCGGCTGCTACTTCACCATCGCCCTGCCGTTCATGTACAGGGCCATCACCAACAACCTGCAGGCCATCAACCTGCGCGACCTGATGGACGCCGCGCAGCTGCTCGGCGCCAGCACCTGGCAGGCCGCACTGCTGGTGGTGCTGCCGAACCTGCGCCAGGGCCTGATGGTGGCAGTGCTGCTGTCGTTCTCGTTCCTGTTCGGCGAATTCGTGTTTGCCAACCTGCTGGTCGGCACCCGCTACGAGACCCTGCAGGTGTACCTGAACAACATGCGCAACAGCAGCGGCCACTTCAACAGCGCGCTGGTCATCTCCTACTTCGCCTTCGTGCTGGTACTGACCTGGGTCGCCAACCGCCTGAACAAGGACAAGACCTGACATGAGCTTCGTCAGCGTACAGAAACTGCAGAAAAGCTACGCCGGCAGCCCGGTGTTCGAGCGCATCGACTGCCACATCGAACGCGGCGAATTCGTCACCCTGCTCGGCCCGTCCGGCTGCGGCAAGTCCACCCTGCTGCGCTGCATTGCCGGGCTGACCTCGGTGGACAGCGGGCAGATACTGCTCGACGGCCACGACATCGTGCCGCTAAGCCCGCAAAAGCGTGGCATCGGCATGGTGTTCCAGAGCTACGCGCTGTTCCCTAACATGACCGTGGAGCAGAATGTCGCCTTCGGCCTGCGCATGCAGAAGGTCAAGGCCGACGAAAGCCAGCTGCGGGTACGCGAGGTACTGGAGCTGGTGGAGCTGGGCAAGTTCGCCGGGCGCTACCCGCACCAGCTTTCCGGCGGCCAGTGCCAGCGCGTGGCCCTGGCACGCTCACTGGTCACCCGCCCGCGCCTGCTGCTGCTCGACGAACCGTTGTCGGCGCTGGATGCGCGTATCCGCAAGCACCTGCGCGAGCAGATTCGTGCCATCCAGCGCGAACTGGGGCTGACCACCATCTTCGTCACTCACGATCAGGAGGAAGCGCTGACCATGTCCGACCGCATCTTCCTGATGAACCAGGGGCGCATCGTCCAGAGCGGCGATGCCGAAACCCTCTACACCGCCCCCGTGGACCTGTTTGCCGCCGGTTTCATCGGCAACTACAACCTGCTCGACGCCGACAGCGCCAGCCGCCTGCTGCAGCGCCCGGTGGCCAGCCGCCTGGCGATCCGCCCGGAGTCGATCACCCTTGGCGAGCACGGCGAGCTGGACGCCGAGGTGCGCAGCCACAGCCTGCTGGGCAACGTGATCCGCTACCGGGTACGGGTGCGCGAAGTGGAGCTGGTGGTCGATGTGCTCAACCGCTCGCCGGCCGACTTGCACGCGGACGGAAAACGGGTAAGCGTGTCGATCGACCCCACTGCGCTGCGGGAAGTGGCTTAAGGAGACTCAACACAATGGCACTGGCAATTTTCGATCTGGACGAAACCCTGATCCACGGCGACTGCGCATCACTGTGGAGCGAGCAGATGGCCCGGCTGGGCTGGGTCGACGGCAAGGATTTCCTGCGCCGCGACCATGAACTGATGGAAGCCTATGGCAGGGGCCACCTGCAGATGGAGGACTACATGGCCTTCAGCCTGGAGCCGATTGCCGGGCGTACCCTGGAAGAAGTCGAGCACCTGGTGGCACCGTGGGTCGAAGAAGTGATCGAACCGATCATTTACGGTGACGCCTGCCGCTGCATTGCCGAGCACCGCAAGCGTGGGGATCGCATCCTGATCATTTCCGCTTCGGGGACGCACCTGGTCGGGCCGATTGCCGCGAGACTGGGCGTGGATGAGTACCTGGCCATCGAGCTGGAGGCAGTGAACGGGGTGTACACCGGCAAGACCCACGGGGTGCTGACCTATCGTGAGGGCAAGATCACGCGGTTGCTGGAATGGCTGGATCAGGAGCAGGAAAACCTGGAGGGCGCGAGTTTCTATTCCGATTCGAGGAATGACTTGCCGTTGTTGTTGAGAGTGGATCACCCGCATGTGGTGAACCCGGACGCAGTGTTGCGCGAGCATGCCGAGATCAATGGGTGGCCGACTCTGAACTGGAGCTGAAGGTTTTTATGGGCTGTGCCGGCCCCTTCGCGGGTAAACCCGCGAAGGGGCCAGCCCCGCTTACACCAGGCTAGGGTCGATCACCATCACCAGCTTGCCCGACACCTGGTTGGTCTCCAGCTCGGCATACGCCGCCTGGGCAAACTCCACCGGATAGGTGTCGACCAGCTGCGGCGACAACCGCCCCTCGGCGAACAGCGGCCATACTTGCTGCTGCAGTTCGCGCAACAGCTCGGCCTTGAAGCCGTCATCACGGTTGCGCAGGGTGGAACCGGTAATTTCCAGACGCTTGCCCAGCACTTGGGCCAGGTCCAGCTCGAACTTGCGTCCGCCCATCAGGCCGATGATCACCCAGCGCCCGTCACGGGCCAGCAGCTTGAGGTTCAGCTCACCGTAGCTGGCGCCCACCGGGTCGAGAATCACATCGAACGGGCCAAAACCTTCCAGCGCGTCCAGGTTCTCGTTACGTACCACACCACCCGCAGCGCCCAGCGCCTGGCAGTAGGCCAGGCGGTCCTGCGAACCGACGCTGACCCATACCGGGCTGCCGAACGCCTTGCACAGCTGGATGGCGGCCGAGCCAACGCCACTGGCGCCGGCGTGCACCAGCACCTTCTCGCCAGCCTTCACTGCACCGAGCTGGAAGATGTTCAGCCAGGCGGTGGCATACACCTCCGGCAACGCTGCCGCCTCATGCAGGCCAAGGCCTTCGGGTACCGGCAATACGTGACGGGCATCGACCACCACTTCCTCGGCCATGGCGCCGCTGGCCAGCAGGGCGCAAACGCGGTCACCCACGCGCCAGGCGGCACCAGCCCCCACCTCTTCAACCACCCCGGAACACTCCAGCCCCATGTATGGGCTGGCACCTGGTGGTGGCGGGTACAAACCTTTCATCTGCAGCAGGTCGGCGCGGTTCAGCCCCGCAGCGGCCACGCGAATGCGCACTTGGCCCGCGTCACAGGTCGGGCGTTCGGCCTCGACCCACTCCACATGTCCGTCAACGCCTTGCAATGCCTTCACAGTGCCTCCATAGTTGAATCATGACTGGGCCTGAGGTCGCTTACCTCAGGCCTTTTGCAGTATTTGCCCGGCTCCATGGAACCGGCAACGGAAAAGACGGCCTACTATGCGTGATCAATTGCCTCCACGTCGAATCAGCATGAAGCATTTCCTTCCAAGCACCGCACTGGCTGTGATGATCGGCCTGGGCAGCCTCACGCTCGGCGGCAATGCGGCGGCCGCCAACAAGTGGGACAGCCTGCAGCCCGACCGCGACGAGATCGTCGCCAGCCTCAACGTGGTGGAATTGCTCAAGCGCCACCACTACAGCAAGCCGCCCCTGGACGATGCCCGTTCGGTCATTATCTACGACAGCTACATCAAGCTGCTGGACCCGGCGCGCAGCTACTTCACCGCTGCCGACATTGCCGAATTCGATAAATGGAAAACGCAATTCGACGATTTCCTCAAGAGCGGCAACCTGGACCCGGGCTTCACCATCTACAAGCGCTACCTCGACCGCGTCAAGCAACGCCTGGACTTCGCCCTGGCCGAGCTGAACAAGGGTGTGGACAAGATTGACTTCACCACCAAGGAAACCTTGCTGATCGACCGCAAGGACGCGCCGTGGATGAAGAACCAGGCCGAGCTCGACGACTTGTGGCGCAAACGCGTCAAAGACGAAGTGCTGCGCCAGAAGATCGCCGGCAAGGAACCCAAGCAGATCCAGGAAACCCTGATCAAGCGCTACAAGAACCAGCTCACGCGCCTGGACCAGACCCGTGCCGAGGACATCTTCCAGGCCTACATCAACACCTTCGCCCAGTCCTACGACCCACACACCAACTACCTGTCGCCGGACAACGCCGAAAACTTCGACATCAACATGAGCCTGTCGCTCGAAGGCATTGGTGCAGTGCTGCAAAGCGACAACGACCAGGTCAAGATCGTGCGCCTGGTGCCAGCAGGCCCGGCAGCCAAGACCAAGCAGGTGGCCCCGGCTGACAAGATCATCGGCGTGGCCCAGGGCAACAAGGAAATGGTCGACGTGGTGGGCTGGCGCCTGGATGAAGTGGTCAAGCTGATCCGTGGCCCGAAAGGCTCGGTGGTGCGCCTGGAAATCATCCCGGCCAGCAATGCGCCTAGCGACCAGACCAGCAAGATTGTGTCGATCACCCGTGAAGCGGTGAAGCTTGAAGAACAGGCGGCGAAGAAGTCGGTGCTCAAGCTCAAGCAGGACGGGCGTGACTACAAGCTGGGCATCATCGAGATCCCGGCCTTCTACCTGGACTTCAAGGCCTACCGCGCTGGCGACCCGGAGTACAAGAGCACCACGCGTGACGTGAAGAAGCTGCTCACCGAGCTGCAGAAAGAGAAAGTCGACGGCGTGGTCATCGACCTGCGCAACAACGGCGGCGGCTCGCTGCAGGAAGCCACCGAGCTGACCAGCCTGTTCATCGAGAAAGGCCCGACCGTGCTGGTGCGCAACAGCGATGGCCGCGTCGACGTGCTGGAAGACGAAAACCCGGGGGCCTTCTACAAGGGCCCGCTGGCACTGCTGGTAAACCGCCTGTCGGCCTCGGCATCGGAGATCTTCGCCGGTGCCATGCAGGACTACCACCGCGCGCTGATCATCGGTGGCCAGACCTTCGGCAAAGGCACCGTGCAGACCATCCAGCCGCTCAACCATGGCGAGCTGAAGCTGACCCTGGCCAAGTTTTACCGGGTTTCCGGGCAGAGTACCCAGCATCAGGGGGTGCTGCCGGACATCGACTACCCATCGATCATCGACACCAAGGAAATCGGCGAGAGCGCCCTGCCAGAGGCCATGCCGTGGGACACCATCCGCCCGGTGGTCAAGCCTGCGGCCGATCCGTTCAGGCCGTTCCTGGCCCAGCTCAAGGCGCAACATGAGGCGCGCAGCGACAAGGATGCCGAGTTCACCTACATCCGCGACCGCCTGGCCCTGACCCAGAAGCTGATGAACGAGAAAACCGTCAGCCTCAACGAGCAGGAACGCCGCGCACGCCACGACAGCATCGAGAGCAAGCAACTGGCGCTGGAAAACACCCGCCGCAAGGCCAAGGGTGAAGAACCGCTGAAAGAGCTGAAGAAAGAGGACGAAGACGCTCTGCCGGTCGAGGATGAAAATACCAAGCCGGAAGACGATGCTTACCTCGCGGAAACCGGTCGCATCCTGATCGACTACCTCAGTGCCAGCACCAAGGTGGCCAAAAAGTAAGGCACCTCAGCAATGATGGCAGAATAATGTGATCTGTCATCAAACAGTCATCGCGCTGTCGTGAAATATGAGGGCCGGGCATGCAGATGCCCGGCCCTCATATTTCAGGAATCCATCATGACCGTTGCCGAACAGCTCAGTCCCTTGAGTGCCATCTTGGCTCAGCGCAGTATTCACAGTCTGTTCCAGCCAATCATGTGCCTGAGTGAACATAGGGTGTTCGGCCATGAAGCGCTGAGCCGTGGCCCATCCAATAGCCCGCTGCATGCGCCGCTCAACCTGTTTACCATCGCCCGCCAGGCCGGCCGCCTGACCGAGCTGGAAACCGCTTGCCGAGAAAGCGCCTGCCGACGCTTCAGCGAGCAGCAACTGCAGGGCAAACTGTTTCTCAACATCTCACCTGAATCGCTGCTGGAGCCGCACTACCCCTCCGGCCTGACCCTGAAACTGCTCGAACAGGTTGGCCTGCCGCCCAGCCGGGTGGTGATCGAGTTGACCGAGCACACGCCCACCGACGACTTCCAGCTGCTGTCCAATGCCCTGCACCACTATCGCGACATGGGCTTCTCGATTGCCATCGACGACCTGGGCGCGGGCTATTCCAGCCTGCGCCTGTGGTCGGAGCTGCGCCCCGAGTACGTGAAGATCGACCGGCACTTCATTGACGGCATCCACCGTGACCCGCTCAAGCGCGAGTTTGTTGGCTCTATCTTGCAGATCGCCCGCGCATCGAAGGCACAGGTGATTGCCGAGGGCATCGAGCTGGCGGAAGAGCTGGCGGTGCTGGTGGAGATGGGCGTGGACCTGGTGCAGGGCTATTTGCTAGGGCGGCCACAGGAGATGGGGGTGCGCGACAGCGGGCTTTTACCAGCGTTGACGCAGGTGCCACTGGCTGAACAACCGACAGTGCACTTGAATGCCACGATCGGGCAGCTGCTGGAGCTGTTTGGCCGATACCAGCACCTGGAGGCATTGGAAGTGGTGGATGCCGATGGCAGGGGGTGCGGGTTGATTCACAGGGATGCGCTGCCTGTGCCGGCCTATTCGCGGGTGAACCCGCTCCTACGGGGGCCTGTGCCCAATCACCAATCAGGCGTAGGAGCGGGTTTACCCGCGAATACGGTGGCGGCGGCAACGGAGAACGACGGGTGGAAATTGGCCAGCAGGCCCTGCCCTTTCGCTCAGGGTCACCACCTATAACGAATAGGCTGGAATGGGCAACGCTTCAGGCCGTTTCGGGATAGCTGTACTCGAACACCCGAACCACCTCAGAGGCATGCCACGAGGCGGCCTCCATGCCATCGACCGGCCCGGTAAACCGCCCCAGGCGCTCGACGCACTCAAAGAAGCCAGTACGCGGCAAACGGCTGGCGCCTTGGCTGATCACCAGCGAACTGCGCAATGGCTGCTCGGCACGGGCATCCAGCACCGCCAGGTATTCCAGCGCGGCAGTCAGCGTCTGCATGGCCGGGCTGGGTAGCTGCAAGCGCTCGATCAGCGCTCGGTATGTCAGCAAGTGACGTTGACGACGGGCCAGGTCAAGCTCGCCCAGCAGGTTATCCCAGTGCTGACGGCTGATCCTGACCTGGCTCATGATGGCTCGCTCCAGCCAGCCACCCCCAGATGCCAGGCCAGGGCGCGGCGGATGGCAGCATCTGGCTGGCGTTCACCCGATTCGATCATGGCCAGATACGCCGGGCTCACCCCGACATTGCGCGCCAGCTGCTCCGGGGCAATGCCCTTGGCCTGGCGAATCTGGGCGACTTCGCTGAAGGCTGGCAGAGGGGCACTGGCAGCAACGCCCTGCGCCTCACTGGAAACCGCCTCGGCTGGTGCCTGCCCTGCAGCGCTGAGCAACGCCTGGTATTGCTCCCAGGGAACGACGGCGTACTCGGGTTGACCGTCCCGGCTGATGACCTGAATACCCATTACAAACCCCTTTAAAAAGGATTACAGCATGTAATCCGTAGGCATAACCCTTATGCCAATTATATTACCAACTCCGAGGTCTGTGCAGTTGAGGTGAGATTCAGGCCGGTTTCATTACTTGTTGCGCTCCAGCCGCAGCGCTTCCGGGGTAGCCGGCAGGCGCTCGACCACGCGCAGCCGTTCGGGTGCCTGGCTATCGCGCCAGGCCTTGAAGCGCGCCAACTCGTCGGCCACGGTTTTCAGCACCCAGCCGAGCACCGCGATGTCATCGAGGAAACCCACCCCCAGCAACCAGTCCGGGATGGCATCGATCGGGCTGACGAAATACAGCAGGCCCGCCACGACAGTGACCAGTGCCTTGGGGCTGATGGCACGGTACTCACCCCTCCACCAGGCCAGGCACAACGACTGCAGCAGCTTCACATCTTCACGCAGTTGGCCGAGGCGCGGGCCTTTGCGCGCCACCGCGAACAACAAGGCCGGCAAACGACCGCGGCTGAGCAGGCGCTCGGCCAATGGCAGGAAACGGGCAAAATTCCAGGGTGCGCTCATGGAGCCTCCGAGAGGAAAAGGTTATCCACATTTATTGTGGATAACCTTGTGAACAGGGCGACGTTTCCGCCCCCAGGTGCCTGCCAGGCAAGGGGCCCGGTCAGATCGGGCGTTTTTTACACAGTCGTTTCACGCCATGACTACCTGCGGCGCAAACGATTTGCGTCAGAAACATCCTACTTCTTCACGCTGCATTTCCTCGGACAGTATCAGCTGTTGCAGGTTCGTCCAATCGGCACAAACGAAAACGCCCCAACAATGTGGGGCGTTTCCGACAACCAGCCAATGTTACTTGGCAGGTGCTTCTTCAGGGGCTTCGGCCTGCGGCTCGGCACCTTGCAACTGGGCCGGGTCCTTGATGGCGATCAGTTCCAGATCGAACACCAGTACCGAGTTGGCCGGGATCAGCGGGCTTGGGCTTTGTGCGCCATAGGCCAGTTCAGCCGGGATGAACAACTTGTACTTCTCGCCGACGTGCATCAGCTGCAAACCTTCGACCCAACCTGGGATCACACCGCTGACCGGCAGGTCGATCGGGCTGCCACGCTCGACGGAGCTGTCGAAGACCTTGCCATCGATCAGCTTGCCTTCGTAGTGGACAGTGACCACGTCAGTCGGTTTGGGCTGCGGGCCGTCGGCCTTCTTGACCACTTCGTACTGCAGGCCCGAGGCAGTGGTAACCACGCCTGGCTTCTTGGCGTTTTCTTCGAGGAATTTCTTGCCGGCGGAGGCGGCTTCTTCGCTGGCCTTGGCCAGGCGCTCCTCGGCGCGTTTCTGCAATGCGGTGAAGGCCTCTACCAGCTCTTCGTCCTTGATGCGTTGTTCTTTCTTGCTAACGGCGTCTTCGATGCCGAGGGCGACTGCTTTCGAATCAAGGTCTTCCATGCCTTCCTGAGCCAGGCTCTTGCCCATGTTCAGGCCGATACCGTAGGAGGCTTTCTGCGCCGGAGTCTTCAGCTCGGGGCTGCTGGCTTGTTGATCGCAGCCAGCCAGTACCAGGCCTACCAGGGCAACCGCAGCCGCCAAACGATGCTGTTTCATGCTATTTCCTTGTTCATGCGCCATGAGGGCAATCAGGGTAAAGCCGCGAGCTTATCAGGCGGCCATGACCAATGGCTACCGGCATAGGAGCGGGTTTTCGTAAGGAAGTTCAGTCATTAAAAGCTTCTTCATCGAAGCTTTACAGCCATTGGCCAGTATTGACCCTTTGTGCATGGTTTGCCGATTTTTTGTGGCCTTTTATTTCTGCGGGTTCTGAGGAGGGAAACATCAGGCCAGGCAGCCCCCCGGAACCTCAGGGATACCGACCCTCTCGATATTCCCCTGCCACCTCCCGCAGCACCTCACCCACCCACTGCCCCGGCAAACTCAACGGCAAGGCGGCATTGCGGCAAATCCCCACCGACCCTCCCGGCTCACGCACACCCAGGTCAAGCTCGACCAGTTCGCCACGGCGCAGGTCGAGCAGCACGGCATCACGCGGCGCCACCCACAGGCCATCGCTGCCCAGCAGGTAGCGCCGGCTCAGGGCCAGCGACAGGGTTTCCAGGCGCTGGGCCGGCATCTGGATGCCGCATTGCACAAACAGGCTGTCGGCATGCTGACGGATGGTGGTGCCGGCCGGCGGCAGCACAAGCGGGTAACGCCCCACCTGTCCTCGCTCCACGGGCGTGCTGGCCAGCAGCGGGTGACCCGGGCGCACCACCAGGCTCATCGACTCGCTGTACAGGTGCTCGAACGACAGGCCCTGGATCTGTGGGCTGTCGGTCATGCGCCCAACCACCAGTTCCAGCTCCCCCAGGTGAAGTTGGCCAAGCAACTGCGCGCTGACCCCGGTGACCACGCTGATCACCAGCGCTTCATGGCGCTGATGCAGGCGGCAAAGCACCTCGGGCATGAGCAGGCCTTCGACCGTGGACAGCACGCCAATGCGCACCTGCGACGGCGCCCGCGCTTCACCGCGCAGGCTGCTGACGCCATCGCGCAGCGCCTGCACGCTGGGCCCGGCGTAACGCATGAAGCGGGTGCCGGCCGGGGTCAGCTCGACACCCTGGCGGCTACGCTCGAACAGGCGCGCCTCGAGCAGGTCCTCAAGCTCCTTGAGGGTCTTGGAAATCGCCGGCTGGCTGATCGACAGGATATCGGCCGCCCTGGCCAGGCTGCCCTGCCGGGCAATCTCCAGGAAGCACAGCAAGTGGCGGTATTTGATGCGGGTGTCGAGGTTCATGGCAGCAAGCTTACCGCATCGCTACCTGCGGCGTATCCAGGTCTGCCGCCCCATGCTCACACCTATGCATGCATGTCCAGGCCGTTGACGCACCTGTCACTTCTGCCAGTAGCCGATCCTGGCCAAGCATCGCTCAATAGGCGTTCAGCGGTTTTATTGTGAATGGAGCTCAACGCCATGATTCGAACCAAGAAGCACTTCCCTTCTACCCAACCAGTGCCGCCCTCTCCCCAGGCTCTTCAGCAGCTACCCGTGGCTCCCATCGATCTCAGTTATGGCCACAAAGGCCATGACCACTTCACCCCCAAGGCTCTTCAGCAGCTACCCGTGGCCCCCATCGATCTCAGTTATGGCCACAAAGGCCATGGCCACTTCACCCAAAGCGGCCGCGGCAACATGGGGTCGACGACCAGCGTGCTGAGGAGCAAAGTGCGGCCGGCCCGGTTCTATGTGACTGGGCATCAAACCGATCCCGATGGGCTACACAGTGTTTTCATTGCCTGCCTGGACGCACATGGAAAGCTTGACACCACGTTCAATGGTAGCGGCATGGTCAATTTCAACACGCTGACCACGGATCGCTACCGCAACGCCACCGGAGTAGTGGAGGACATGGCAGGCAATCTGCTGGTGACCGTGGAGCTTTTTGGGGAAAGTACCACTCATTTGTGGAAGCTGATTGCAAAAGGCGAACCCGATCTGGGCTTTGGTCAAGGAAAGGGCTATATCGACACCCGTGCCTTGTTCGGTGCAGATCTTGTGCTGGACAAAGTGGCCTGCCACCAGGAAGGGTTGGTGGCGACCGCGGCTCGATACGAAGCAGGGGATTTCAAAGCGGTGGTTGTCGCCCTGGACAGCAATGGTAGAAGGGACCCCCAATTCGGGGAAAATGGGCTGCTCGCGTTGAGCAATCTGATTCCCGAAGGCTCACTGCACAGCCTTGAAGGCATTGCCGTCATCTCCCCAACCGCCGGGGTGCAGCGCATCGTGATCTGCACTTACATAAAATGTGATTCGAGCTGGTATTCAGTAACCAGTGGTCTCTCGCTGACGGGGCGTCTCGATGACAAATTCGGCGAGGTGGGCCACCACTGGTCAGACGAAGGGATCATCAATAGCGGCTTCACGGTAGAAGACAGCAGCCAACGCATCACGTTGTACGGCCAGCACTACTCGATCGACGACGATCGCAGCCAACCGACCCTCTACCGGCTGGACTATGCTGGCGAGCCTGCCCGCGAGTTCAACCAGGGGCAGGTAGTGCGTTTCGGCATCGACGGCGGGTGGTCCCATATTGAAGAAACCGAGGGGGGGCTAATCGGGTACGGTGGTTTCTTTTACTTCAACCTGGCAGTGCGCTACCAATCAGACGGCCAACTCGACACTCGCTTCGTATCCCCTCACGGCTACGGTCAGTTTGGCGCATTTTCGCCGGAGGATGGTTTCTATACCGCCGAGAATTCGATAGTAGTCGATACCGAGAACCAGCGCATGGTGGTGAGCGGGGAAGACGTACAGCAGGGCTACCGACTTCCCTGCCTGCTCGCCCTCTCTCTGAAACCGGACCAGTAGTACCCACCCCACGGCAGAAGCGGGCAGGCTTAAAGCATTGCCGCCTGCGGCGTATCCGGGTCGCGTTGCTGGCGGCGGAACTGGCCAGGTGGCAGGCCGTGAATCTGGCGGAAACGTCGGGAGAAGTAGGCCTCGTCCGCAAAGCCACAAAGCCGCGCCACCTCGCCCACTGGGCGGCTGCCGTTGAGCAGGTAGTTGCGTGCGGCGTGCATGCGCCGCTCCAGCACCAGCTCGCTGAAGGTCTTGCCGATTTCCTTGCGCAGCCAGTGGGTCAGGTAGGTCGGCGACAGGTAGGTGGCGGCGGCGACTTTCTGCAGGTTCAGGTCGGGGTCGTCGATATGTCGGCGCAGGTAGTCGCTCATGCGGCCCAGCGCGGCACGGCGGCTGAGCTGGGCCGCGTTGCTGTCGGCCAGTTCGCGCAGCGGCTCGGCGTACAGGCCGCAGACCTGGCCGATCAGTTGCAGCAACAGGCCTTTGAGGATTTCGCGGGTGCCGAAACGGCGGTTGGCATCCAGCGCACGCATGCGCTCGAGGGTTTGTCGTACCTCGGCAAAGTCCGGGTCACTCAGGTGGAAGTCGAGATGCTCCTGAAAGCGGAACGGCGACAGCTCCGGCGCCTGCAGGATCGACACTTCCTCCAGGTCCATCGGGTCGCAGGCCAGGTGCGGCAGCAGGAACGTCTGGGAGAAATTGATCACCACGAAGTCGCTGTCCGCCGGATGCGGTATTACATGCACCCGGTGCGGCAGGATGAAGGCCAGGGTGTTGCGTCTGAATGGGCGTTGCACGCTGCCGATGTGTTGCACCGTGTCGCCGCCAAGATTGACCTGGATCTGGAAGTACTCATGACGATGCGGCGCGGTCTCGGCGGGACGCCCGCGCTGGTCGCGGATGTAGAAATCCATCAGCTCGCTGCGCTGCTGCATGACATAGGTCGGAACCTCGCGCTTGGGGGGCATGGGCAATCTCCGGGATACGGGCGCTTTAAGTTGTACGATGTCCAAACTCTGCAATTTAACCCCTTATGCAAAAACCTGCGCAACCGAAAATCCACGCAGCCCTCTGAGAATGCGCTATTCAGCCAATATTTCGGGCGAAACCCTGGCTGAGAAATTTCTTGGACAGCACAGCACTGCCCCGCCTCCAATGAAAAAAACGGTCTAAATACCCCGTTGCATTCACCGCGTTGTACGACCACCTTAGAAAAGGGACTGCAGCCCAACCTCTACCAACAACAACAAACGAGGTCGACTCATGTCGAGCACGCCTACCCCCCGCGCCGCGTCGTCGTACACGCTGGACGCGGCCCCCGCCCAGCGCCTGCCTACCCGCCGCCGCTGGTTCATGCTGTCGCTGCTGCTGGTGGCGACCATCATCAACTACGTCGACCGGGTGAACATTTCCATCGCAGCGCCGTTCATGGCCAAAGACCTGGGCCTGGACAAGGTCGAGATGGGCCTGATTTTCTCCGCATTCGCCTGGACCTACGCGTTGGCCCTGGTACCGGCTGGCTTCATTGCCGACCGCTTCGGCTCACGCCTGACCTATGGCGTGTCGCTGATCAGCTGGTCGGCGGTCACCGTGGCCCAGGGCCTGGCCAGCGGCTTCGCCTCACTGTTCGGCCTGCGCCTGGCGGTCGGCGCCATGGAGGCCCCGGCCTTCCCGGCCAACAGCCGTGCGGTTACGGTATGGTTCCCCGCTCGCGAGCGCGGCATGGCCAGCAGCATCTACGTATGTGGCCAGTACCTGGGCACCGCGCTGTTCACCGGTGCGCTGCTGTGGCTGGCGACCACCTATGACTGGCGCCACGTGTTCTACAGCACCGGTCTGGTCGGCATCCTGTTCGGCGTCGTGTGGCTGGTGCTGTACCGCGACCCGCTGAACTGCAAGAAGGTAAGCAAGGAAGAACTGGCCTACATCGAGAACGGCGGTGGCCTGGTGAAGAGCAGCCAGGAACGTACGCGCTTCGACTGGCGCCAGGTTGCCGAACTGTTCCGCTATCGCCAGGTCTGGGCGATCTGCCTGGGCAAGTTCGCCAGCACCTCGGCACTGTACTTCTTCCTTACCTGGTTCCCCACTTACCTGATCGAAGAACGCCAGCTGACGCTGATCAAGGTCGGCATCTTCGCGGTCATGCCGTTCATTGGTGCCACGGTCGGCATCCTCCTGGCGGGCATCGTCTCCGACCTGCTGATCCGCAAGGGCTACTCGCTGTCGTTTGCCCGCAAGCTGCCGCTGGTGGTGGGCTCGATGCTGGGGATGTCGATCGTGCTGGTGAACTTCACCGACTCCAATGTGCTGTGCATCGCCGTGCTGACCCTGGCGTTCTTTGCCCAGGGCATAGCCTCGTCGTCGTGGGCTGCCGTGTCGGAAGTGGCGCCAAAAGAGCTGATCGGCCTGACCGGCGGCATTACCAGCCTGGCGGCGAACATCGGCGGCATCGTCACACCGATCGTGATCGGCGCGATCGTGCACGCCAGTGGCTCGTTCGCCATGGCGTTCTGGTTCATCGGTGGGGTGGCGTTGATGGGCACACTGTCTTACTCGCTGCTGCTTGGGAAGCTGTATCGCATCGAGCTGAAGGCTGCGGGCTGAGCCAAGGCGTGTATTGACGGTACCGGCCTCTTCGCGGCTAAAGCCGCTCCTACGGGGGGACGGTATTGCCCCTGGGTTTGACGCTATCCCTGTAGGAGCGGCTTTAGCCGCGAAAGGGCCGGTACAGGTGCCTTGGATAGTCCAACCCAACCCCGCTTTCGTCCAACTTTGTCGGCCAGCCGCTGGATACGCTGACCACTCCAGTACGGAGGATCCACCCATGACCTACCTGTTCAACCCGCCGGCCATCGTCAGCCTGCCGATCCGCGGCAGCGATGCGCGCTTCCCGGTCGGCCGGGTGTTCTGCCTCGGCCGCAACTACCCGTGGCCGGAATCCTACGGCGCGGCGCCGCAGGAGCCTGTGTTTTTCATGAAACCGGCAAGCAACGTGGTCGAGGCACTGGGCGAACTGCCCTTCCCGCCGCAGACCGACGAGTTCTGCCATGAAATCGAGCTGGTCGCGGCCATCGCCAAAGGCGGCGCCAACATCGCCCGCGAGCATGCCCTGGAGCACGTGTTCGGCTTTGCCGCCGGTCTGGACATGACCCGTCGCGATCATCAGCGCAAGGCCAAGGCCGAGGGCCTGCCGTGGGAAGCCGCCAAGGTATTCGAGGCTTCGGCACCGATGACCGCCATCGTCCCTGCCAGTGAATGCGACTGGCCGCTGGATACGTCGCTATGGCTGCAGGTCAATGGCCAGGAGCGCCAACGTGCACACCTCAGCCAGCAGACCTGGGCATTGGCTGAAGTGATCAGCAGGCTGTCTCGCCAACTGCCGCTGCGCCCGGGCGACCTGATCATGACCGGCAGCCCGCCCGGCGTGGCACCGCTGAACCCGGGCGACACCCTTCACGCCGGCATCGATGGTATCGGCGAACTGCACCTGCACGTCGGCCCTCGCCCTGCCGGGCATGCCGCCAACGCCGCCTGAACCTGTTGGAGCCTATCGATGAGCCAAAACAAGAAAGTCGCGCTGGTCACCGGTGCTGGCAGTGGCATCGGCCGTGCCGTCGCCCTCGCCCTGCTCGAGGACAACTTCAGCCTGGTCCTCGCCGGGCGCCGCGCCGAACCGCTACAAGCCGTCGTCGAGCAAGCGCTAGCAGCGGGCGGTGAGGCCTTGGCCGTTCCCACTGACGTGCGCGATGAGCAAAGCGTCGCGCACTTGTTCGCCACCATCGAGGAGGTGCATGGCCGCCTCGATGTGATGTTCAACAATGCCGGCATCAACGCCCCCGCTGTACCCGTCGACGAGCTGCCGTTGGAGAACTGGCGCAACGTCATCGCCACCAACGTCGATGGTGTATTCCTGTGCGCCCGCGCCGCCTTCGGCCTTATGCGTCGCCAGCAGCCGCAAGGCGGGCGGATCATCAACAACGGCTCGATCTCGGCGCACACCCCACGCCCGTTCACCGCACCTTACACCGCCAGCAAGCATGCGGTGCTGGGCCTGACCAAGGCGCTGGCGCTGGATGGTCGGCCTTACCACATCGCGTGCAGCCAGGTGGACATCGGCAACGCCCTGACCGAGTTGTCCGAGCGCATGACCCGGGGGGTGCGCCAGGCCAATGGCGAGATCGCCGCCGAGCCGATGCTCGACGTGCGGCATGTGGCCGATGCGGTGCGCTACATAGCAGCGCTGCCGCTCGACGCCAACGTACTGAACATGACCGTGATGGCCAGCAACATGCCATTCGTTGGCCGTGGCTGATCCCTGTTTATGATGGAGTGACCGATGAAACCAGAAGTCCTGCAACTGAGCCCTATCCTGATCCCGCAGATCCGTGAGCGCCTGGAACAGCTGTTCACCGTACACCGCTACTACGAACAGGCCGACAAGGAGGCCTACGTCAGCCAGCATGCTGGCAATATTCGCGGTGTGATCACCGGCGGCCACACCGGCATCAGCCAGGCGCTGATGGCGCGCCTGCCCAACCTCGAAGTGATCGCCGTCAATGGCGTCGGCACCGACGCGGTAGACCTGGCCTATGCCCGTGATCGCGGCATCCAGGTGACGGCGACCATCGGTGCGCTCACCGAGGACGTCGCCGATCTTGCCATCGGCCTGCTGATCGGCTTGTGCCGGGGGATCTGCACCGGTGACCGCTTCGTTCGCGCCGGCCGTTGGGCCACCAGCACCACGCCGCTGGCACCGCTGCCACTGGCCCGGCAGGTGTCGGGCATGCGCGTGGGCATCGTCGGCATGGGCCGGGTCGGGCGGGCGGTAGCACAGCGGGCGGCAGCCTTCGGTTGCCCGATCCGCTACACCGATCTACAGGCACTGGATGTGCCCTACGGGTTCGAGGCAGATCTGCTGCAGTTGGCCAAGGACAGCGATGCGCTGATCCTCGCAGCGGCGGCTGACAAGGGCGAGGCGCTGATCAATCGCGACGTGCTTCAGGCGTTGGGCAGCGAGGGGTACCTGATCAACATCGCACGCGGCAAGCTGGTAGATGAGCCTGCGTTGATCGCCGCGCTGCAGGCTGGCGAGATCGGTGGCGCGGCGCTGGATGTGTTTGCCGATGAACCGCGAGCGCCCGAGGCGTTGTTCGAGCGCGAAGATGTAGTCCTGCAACCGCATCGCGCCAGTGCCACGGTACAGACACGCACGCGCATGGGCGAGATGGTGGTAGCCAGCCTGGTGGATGTGTTTGCCGGGCGCACGCCGCAGGGGTTGGTTATCTAGTCGGCGTGTGCCGGCCTCTTCGCGGGCAAGCCCGCTCCCACAGGTGCAGCGCCGTATTTGAAGGCGGTGCAGATTCCGTAGGAGCGGGCTTGCCCGCGAAGAGGCCGGCACAGGCAGCAAAGGGGTATCAGGCCACCGCCAGCTCCACCGCCTCCCCCTTCAACCGCACCGGCCACACCCGCAACCTCTGCCCGGCATCCTCCAGGCACTCCCCACTCAGCAGGCTGAAATGCTGCTTGTACAACGGCGCCGCCACCACCAACTCGCCCTGCACACTGCCCACCAGCCCACGACCGATGATATTGGCACCGGAGCGTGGGTCGCGGTTGTCCACCGCGTACAGCGGCTGGGCCTGCCCCGGCAGGTAGAACAACGCCACCTGGGCCCCATCGAACCAAACCACGACCCCGGAATCGGCCACCAGGTCTTGTGCCTGGCACACCGTCTGCCAGTTTTCTTGCGTGTTCACAGCAGCATTGGCCAGGTTCATCAAACAGCCTCCTCGACAGTTGGGATCAGGTGCAGCGGTGCAGCGGGCCGGCGTTGTTCGCGTTCGCGCACGAAGTGCACGTCCGGGTCGGCGCGGCGATCGTTGACAAAGGTACGGAAGCGCTTGAGCTTCTCCGGGTCGTTGAGGGCATTGGCCCATTCGCATTCATACTGGTCGACCACATGCTGCATCTGGCTTTCCAGCTCGCTGGCCAGGCCCAGGCTGTCGTCGATCACGACCTGCTTCAGGTAGTCCAGGCCGCCTTCCAGGTTTTCGCGCCACACCGAGGTGCGCTGCAGCTTGTCGGCCGTGCGGATGTAGAACATCAGCACGCGGTCGATCAGGCGTACCAGGGCTTCGTCGTCCAGGTCGGTGGCGAACAACTCGGCATGCCGCGGGCGCATACCGCCGTTGCCGCACACGTACAGGTTCCAGCCCTTGTCGGTGGCGATAACGCCGATGTCCTTGCTCTGCGCCTCGGCGCATTCACGGGTGCATCCCGATACCGCGAACTTGAGCTTGTGGGGGCTGCGCAGGCCCTTGTAGCGGTCTTCCAGGCGCAGGGCCATGGCGACACTGTCCTGCACGCCGTAGCGGCACCAGGTACTGCCCACGCACGACTTCACCGTGCGGGTCGACTTGCCGTAGGCGTGCCCGGTTTCGAAACCGGCCTCGATCAGTTCGCCCCAGATCAGCGGCAGCTCGTGCAACTGGGCGCCGAACAGGTCGATGCGCTGGCCACCGGTGATCTTGGTGTACAGGTCGTATTTCTTGGCCACCTGGCCGATGGCGATGAGCTTGTCGGGGGTTATTTCACCACCGGGAATGCGCGGTACCACCGAATAGGTGCCGTTTTTCTGCATGTTGGCCATGAAGGTGTCGTTGGTGTCCTGCAGCGGTACCAGTGCCGGGTCCATGATCGGCTGGTTCCAGCACGAGGCGAGAATGTTGCCCACCGCCGGCTTGCAGATGTCACACCCCAGATGGCCCTTGCCATGGCGCTCGAGCAGTTCGCTGAAAGTGCGGATACACTCCACCCGCACCAACCCGTACAGCTCCTGCCGGGTGTAGGCAAAGTGCTCGCACAGGCTCTTGTCCACCGCCACGCCGCGGGCCGTCAGTTCGTGCTCGAAGACTTGCTTGAGCAGGGCCGCGCAACCACCGCAGCCGGTCGCGGCCTTGGTGCAGCCCTTGACCGCAGCGAGGTCGCTGCAGCCGCTGTCGATCGCGGCGCACACCGCCCCCTTGCTGACGTTGTGGCAGGAGCAGATGGTCGCGCTGTCGGGCAGCGCATCGGCGCCCAGGGCCGGCGCACCACCGCCTTGCGGCAAGATCAGCGCTGCCGGGTCGGCCGGCAGGGCGATGCCGTTCTGGGCGTACTGCAACAGGGTGTCGTAATAGCTGTTGTCGCCCACCAGCACCGCGCCGAGCACGCGCTTGCCGCTGGCATCCACCACCAAACGGCGGTAAGCGCTGTTGGCTTCATCGATGAAGCGATAGCTGCGCGCGCCCGGCGTGGCACCGTGGGCATCGCCGATAGAACCGACATCCACACCCAGCAGCTTGAGCTTGGTCGACATGTCGGCGCCGGTGAACGCCACCGCCGCCTCGCCCATCAGCAGCCCGGCCAGGTTGCGCGCCATGCTGTAGCCCGGGGCGACCAGGCCGAACACGCTGCCGTTCCACGAGGCGCACTCGCCGATGGCGAAGATGCGGGGGTCGCTGCTGCGGCAGTGGTTATCGATGACCACGCCACCGCGCGCGGCGATGTCCAGGCCGCAACCCCGGCCCAGTGCATCCTGTGGGCGGATACCGGCGGAGAACACGATCAGGTCGGTTTCCAGGTGCTCACCGCCGTCGAAGTTCATGCGGTAGCGGTAGGTTTCACCGGCACTGACCGACTGGGTGGCGCGCGACAGGTGCACCCCCACACCTAGCGCTTCGATCTGCGCCTTCAACGCGGCACCGCCCTCGCCGTCCAGCTGTACCGGCATCAGCCGTGGGGCGAATTCCACCACGTGAGCTTCCAGCCCCAGCGACTTGAGGGCGTTGGCCGCTTCCAGGCCAAGCAGGCCGCCGCCGACCACCACCCCTCGGCGGGCACCGGCTGCGGCAGCACGAATGCCATCGAGGTCGTCCAGGGTGCGGTAGACCAGGCGGGCATTGCCGCTGGAGCCTTCGATCGGCGGCACGAAGGGATAGGAGCCGGTGGCCAGCACCAGTTGGTCGTAGCCATAGCGACCTGCGGCAGTGACGACTTCGCGGCGCTCGCGGTCGATCTCCAGCACGGCCTCACCCAGGTGCAGGTGCACGCCATTGGCCTCGTAGAAATCGTGCTCACACAGGGCCAGGGTTTCGGCACAGCTGCCGCCGAAGTATTCGGACAGGTGCACGCGGTCATACGCGCGTTGGCGCTCTTCGCCGAATACCCGCACCTCGAAGCGCTGCAGGGCGCCGCGACTGACCAGTTGTTCGACGCAATGGTGGCCGACCATGCCGTTGCCGACGATGACCAGTCGCTCTCGTTGCCCGCTGCTCGCTGTTGCCTTCATAAGCCGATCCTCGATCAAAAAAAAAGCGCCTGGAGCCGAAGCTCCAGGCGCCTTTGCCTGTATTCATCACGGTAGGGGGCCCGGTTGATCGCCGTTGATCAGTGGGCTTTGTTGTATCCGAGGTTAAGCAGGGAGCGTGCCAATCGGGTTGCGTGGGTTGCCTGGGTTGCCTGTGTCGGCCTCTTCGCGGGTAAACCCGCTCCTACACTTGCGCTGGGCCCGCCCAGCCAATGCACATTCAAGGTGCACAACACCCCATCTTGGAGCACTTCAGTACACATCGCGCCGATAACGCCTGGCCTTGCTCAAGCCTTCGACATAAGCCGCAGCCGCCGCCGCATCCATCCGGCCATGCTCGGCGACAATCACCCGCAACGCCGCATCCACATCCCTGGCCATGCGCTGCGCATCGCCACACACATAGAAATACGCCCCCGCCTCCAGCCATTGCCACAACAGCGCACCCTGCTCGAGCATGCGCTGCTGCACATAGATCTTCTCGACCTGGTCCCGCGAGAACGCCGTGTCCAGCCGCAGGTGCCCCGCCGCTTGCCAGGCCTGCAACTGCTCCTGGTAATAGAAATCGGTCGCTGCGTACTGCTCGCCGAAGAACAGCCAGTTGTCGCCTTTTGCCCCCCGTGCCTCTCGCTCCTCGAGAAACGCACGGAACGGTGCAATGCCAGTACCAGGGCCCACCATGATCACCGGCACGCTGTCGTCCTCGGGCAAGCGAAAGTGCTTCGACACCTGCGGGAAGATCGCCACCTTTTGCACCTGCGCACGGTCGGCAAGGAAACTTGAGCACACGCCTTTACGTTCGCCATAACGCACCGTCGATACCGTCAGATGCACCTGGCCTGGGTGCGCCAGCGGGCTGGAACTGATCGAATAGAGCCGCGGCTGCAATGGTTTGAGCAGTTCCAGCCAGCTGGCCAGCGGCAACTGCTGGGGGAAGGCGCGCAGCACATCGACCAACTGCCGGCCCCACAGCCAATCTTGCAGCTCGGCCTTGCATTCAGGCTGCAGCAAGCGCTGCAGGTCAGGCGCGTTGCTGGCAAATGCCTGCAGTTGTTGCGCAGTGACCTTGGCAATTTCCAGGTGTGTTTGCAGGGCTTCGGCCAGTGGCATGGCGCTATGACCTTTAAGCTCGACCATAGCCTGGCCATCGAGCTGCATCAGCGTCAGCAGCTCTTCTACCAGGGCCGGGCAGTTGCGCGGCCATACGCCCAGGGCATCGCCGGCAGCATAACTGAAGCCGCTGCCGCCCAGATCGAAGACCAGCTGGCGGGTTTCCTTGCTGGCGCCGGGGCCATTGAGCAGGCGGTTTTCCAGTACGGTGGCCATCCAGGGTTGCTGCTTGCTGAAGGCCGATACGGGTGCAGGTTCACTCGCCGGAGGTGGCGCCGCGGCAGTGCCCAGTGCAGGCAATAACGCTTCGAGCCAGCCAGCAAAGGCTTCGTCGAAGTCGGGCTCGCAGTCCACCCGCGCCAGCAGGCGCTGCCCTCCCAGCTCGGCCAGGCGCTGGTCGAGCTTGCGGCCAAAACCGCAGAACTGGTCGTAACTGGAGTCGCCCAGGGCCAGTACGGCATAGGGCAGCCCGGCGCAGTGAGCGCCCTCCTCGCCCTGCAAAGCCTGCCAGAAGGCCGCGCCGCTGTCGGGCGCGTCGCCATCGCCAAAGGTGCTGGCGATTAACACTACACTGGCAGCACCCTGCAGCTGGCTTGGGCTGACCGCCTCCAGGCAGCTGAGTTGCACGTTCAGACCAGCATCGCGCAGGCGCGCGGCACAGCGTTCGGCCAGTTGCTCACCATTGCCGGTCTGCGAGGCCCACAGCACCTGATGCCATGGCGTGGCCTGTACCGCGATGGGCGCAGTTGCAGGCTGGGCGAACAACCCGGCCAGCAAACCGTCAACAAACAAACGACGGCTGGCAGCCAGCGGCGCACTGGCCGGCAGGCGGGGTACGCCCTCGGCGCGGGCCTGGTCCAGGCCCAGCAGGAAACCTTGCAGGTAATGACGCTCTTCTTCGGCCAGCGCCGGAACCGGCAGGGTGTGCAGGCCAAGCAGACGGGACAGGGTGGCGGTCGGCATGCGGACAGGCTCTACAGTGGCAGTGTTCAGATCAAGGGCGTCGATGCGCTCGCCTGCGACCCGCTCCAGGGCTACGGCGCAGTGCTTGAAGGCAGGCTGCAGCGACAGCGGGTCGACCGCATCGCAGGTCGCGGCATTGATCGCCAATTGCTCGCCGATCAGGTCGTTCCAGTGAAACGGCGCAAAGCAGTTGCCCGGCATGACCCGGTCACTGATGCGCGCCGGCAACACGGCCTGCCCCCGGCGCGAGCGAACGGCCACCTGGTCCTTTTCAGCGACACCCAGCCGGGCGGCATCCTCGGGGTGAATCTCAAGGTAGGGGCCGGGCTCCAGTTTGTTCAGCGCCGGCACCTTGCCGGTCTTGGTCAACGTGTGCCACTGGTGCTGCACGCGACCGGTATTCAGCACCATGGGGTAGTCATCGTCCGGCACTTCCGCTGCCGGCAACCAGGGCCGGGCAAAGAAGCGCGCCTTGCCGCTGGCGGTGGGAAAGGCCAGTGCCGGCCGCCTACCTCGGGCATCGAGCAGGAGCGCCTGGCTGCTGCCGTCGTTGAGGTAGCGCAGCGGGCTACGATGCTGCTCGCTGCCCGGTGCACAAGGCCACTGGCGCGGCTGTGTCCGCAATTCGGCATAGCCGATACCGCGCAGGTCATAACCGGTTGAGGGGTTGTGGAAGCGGCGTATTTCCTCATACACCGCTTCGGCATTGGGGTAGTCGAAGGCGTCGGCATAGCCCATGGCACACGCCACGCGGGCAATGATCTGCCAGTCCGGCAAGCTTTGCCCGGGGGGCTCGACAGCGCGTGGCATCAGGGTCAGGTTGCGCTCGCTGTTGATCATCACACCCTCGCCTTCGGCCCACAGCGCGGCCGGCAGCAGGATGTCGGCGTAACGGTTGGTTTCGGTGTCGAGGAAGGCGTCCTGGGTAATGACCAGTTCGGCCTTGCGCAGGCCGTCGATCACTTGCTGGCGGTTGGCGACACTGGCTACCGGGTTGCTGCAGATGACCCAGCAGGCTTTCACTTCACCGGCTTTCATCTGCCCGAACAGCGCCACCGTACCCTCACCGCCCTCGCTGCGCAGGCTGCCGGGTGGCAGTTGCCACTGCCGTTCGACGAACGCGCGGTCATCTTCCACCAAGGCTGAGCGCTGGCCTGGCAAGCCGGGGCCCATGTAGCCCATGTCGCGGCCGCCCATGGCATTGGGTTGGCCGGTCAGCGAGAACGGGCCGCTACCGGGCCGGCAGATGGCACCCGTGGCCAAGTGCAGGTTACAGATGGCGTTGCTGTGCCAGGTGCCGTGAATGCTCTGGTTCAAGCCCATGGTCCAGCAGCTCATCCAGTTGTTGGCGCTGCCGATCCATTCGGCAGCCTTGATGATATCGGCCTCGGCCAGCCCGGTGATGGCGGCGACGCGCTCGGGGGTATAGTCGTCGAGGAAGGCCGGCAGTTCGTCCCAGCCTTCAGTGTGGCGGGCGATGAAATCGGGGTTGGTGTGGCCGTTGCGATGCAGCAGGTGCAAAAGGCCGTTGAGCAAGGCCATGTCGCTGCCGGGGCGCACCTGCAGAAACAGGTCGGCCTTGTCGGCGGTGGCGCTGCGCCGTGGGTCGACGACGATCAGCTTCGCACCGGCCTTGACCCGATCAAGCAGGCGCAGGAACAGGATCGGGTGGCAGTCGGCCATGTTGGCGCCGATCACCAGAAATACGTCGGCGTGCTCGAAGTCCTGGTAACTGCCAGGTGGGCCATCGGCGCCAAGCGACAGCTTGTAGCCACTGCTGGCGCTGGCCATGCACAGGCGCGAGTTGGACTCGATGTGGCGCGTACGGATAAAGCCCTTGGCCAGCTTGTTGGCCAGGTACTGAGCCTCCAGCGACATTTGCCCGGACACGTACAGCGCCACGGCATCCGGGCCGTGCTGGTCGATGATGCCGCGCAGACGCTCGGCGGTGGCAGCGATGGCCTGGTCCATGCTGGTGCGCACTGGCGGCTGGCTGCGTTGCTGGCGCAGGTAGGCGTCGGCCATGCGCCCGCTGGCACTCAGTGGCTGGTGTGCGGTGAGGCCTTTGGTGCATAGGCGGCCAAAGTTGCTCGGGTGCAGCTTGTCGCCGCTGATCTTGCCGACCTTGCCATCGGCAACGCTCATGACGATGCCGCAGCCCACGCCGCAGTAGGGGCAGACGCTGCGTACTTCGCTGTTGGCCATGGGCGGGCTCCTGTGGAAAATGCAAAAAGGCGCCGGCTGCCCCGGCATGCTGATGCAAGCGGGGCAACACGGCGCCTTTGTCGTGAAGTGGTGAGGGCTGTCGACGTTGATAGCCCGGGATGAGGGTAGATCAGCAATTTATGGGCCAGCTATACCGGCCCTTTCGCGGGCATGCCCGCTCCCACAGGGATATCGCAAGGCCTGAGGGCGGCGCAGTACCTGTGGGAGCGGGCGTGCCCGCGAAGAGGCCTGCACAGGTTACGCACCATGCGGTGGCAACCTCACGCTCCCAGGCGCTTTGCTGGGGCAATTTCCAGCATGGGCAACTGCCCTCCCCCCATGTCCCAGGTGATCCTCAAGCCCCCCGCCCAACTCGACCTGATGCGCCGCACCGGCCAGTTGCTGACCCAGGTGTTTGCCAAACTCGACAGCTTCATCCGCCCCGATGTGACCACGGTGCAGATCAACGACCGCGCCGAGGCGTTCATCGTCGATACGCTCAAGGCGCGGCCGGTGACCGAGGACGGGTTTGAGGTGCTGACGCTGCGGGAAGAAGAGTGGCGCAGCTAGCCCCTTGTTGCAGAGGGGCGGAGACGATCGCATGATGCAGAAATAAAAAAAGCGACCCTAAGGTCGCTTTCTTT